>NZ_JAHWBL010000052.1:0-24378 GCF_029493445.1 Nocardioides sp. ChNu-99
GGCCCCGCCCGGCGCCCGCGCCGCCCTGGGTGCGCCCGCCCCGTTGCCCGCGCGGGGCGCGGCGGTCCCGGACCCGCACGCTCGCCCAGTCGTCGCGGGCGACGCGCAGCAGCTGCGGGTTCACCTTCGCGCCCGCACCGGCGAACCCCGCGGCGGCCTGCGCGTCGTCGCGCGCGAAGAGGTCGTGGAGGTGCCGCCCGACCATCACGTGCTGGAACAGCGGGACCGGGCGGCGCTCCTCGACGATCGTCGTGGTCTCGCCGCGGACGGTGGCCAGCCACTCGCCGAACTCCTCCGCGTTGGAGACCGTCGCCGAGAGGGAGGCCACCGTCACCGACTCGGGCAGGTGGATGATCACCTCCTCCCACACCGCGCCGCGCGAGCGGTCCGCGAGGTAGTGGACCTCGTCCATGACGACGTAGCCCAGGTCGGCGAGCGTGCGCGACCCGGCGTAGATCATGTTGCGCAGCACCTCGGTGGTCATCACGACCACGGGGGCGTCGCCGTTGACGGCGTTGTCGCCGGTCAGCAGACCGACCTGCTCCGCGCCGTACCGGTCCACGAGGTCCGCGAACTTCTGGTTCGACAGCGCCTTGATCGGGGTGGTGTAGAAGCACTTGCGGCCCTGTGCGAGGGCGAGGTGGACGGCGAACTCGCCGACGATGGTCTTGCCGGAGCCGGTGGGCGCGGCCACGAGGACGCCGCGGCCCTCCTCGAGCTCGCGGCAGGCCCGCAGCTGGAAGTCGTCGAGCCCGAAGCTGTAGTGGTCGGCGAACGCCCGCAGCTCGGGGTGCGCCCGCCCGGCCCGGAACGCGGCGTAGCGCTGCGCGGGGCTGAGGTCGTCGGTGTCGTCGGGTGCGCCGGCGCCGCTCACGCGAGCACCTCCACCGCGGCGGGGACGGTCGTGACCGTCAGGGGCAGCGGGCCCACGGGCTCACCGTCGGCGTACGCCGTGATGCCGGCCGCCGCCACCGTCACCGACCGCACGCGGTGGTGCTCGTACGCCGGGTGGCCCGTGTGGGTGCCGCGGTAGAGCGAGGGGAAGGCGCGGACGAGCCCGCGCCGGTCGAGGGACCGCACGACCACCACGTCGAGCAGCCCGTCGTCGGTGCGGGCCCCCTCCGTGATGCGCAGACCCCCGCCGAAGGACGAGGTGTTGCCGACAGCAGCGAGCACGGCCTCCACCGTACGCACCTGCCCGTCGAGCTCGAGGGTGTACCGGCGCGGCTGGAGGTGGCGCAGCTCGACCGCGGTGGCCAGCACGTACCGCGACGGGCCCCGCGGCCACGTCATCGCGGCGGCGCGGTCGGCGACGAGCGCGTCGAAGCCGCACGCCACGACGGTGGCCACCCACCGGTCCCCCACCCGGGCCAGGTCGAGGGTGCGGCGGGCGCCGCCCACGACGCGGTCGGCGGCTCCGGCCGGGTCGGCGGGGATGCCCAGCTCGCGTGCCAGGTCGTTGCCGGTGCCGGCGGGTACGACGCCCAGCGCCGTGCCCGTGCCCGCCACGTGCTGCAGCGCCAGGTGGACGGTGCCGTCCCCGCCGCAGGCCACGAGGGCCTCGACCCCGCCCGCGACGGCGTCGCGCGCCAGCGCGCTCGCCTCCTCCGCGCTGCCGCCCACCAGGTCGAGCACCTCGAACCCGGCGCGGCGCAGACGCGGCAGGGCCACCTCCCGGGCAGCGGCGCCCCGACCGCGGCCGGCCCCCGGGTGGGTGAGCAGCGCGATACGTCGCACGGTGCTCAGATCGGTGAGGGCTGGTCGTCGGGGAGGCCGGCGAACGGGGACCGCGCGGCCTTCCGCTTGTCGAGGAAGCGGGCGATGACCTCGGAGATCGCGACCAGCACGCACATCGGCCCGGCGAGGAAGAGCATCGTGAACGGGTCGGTGGACGGCGTGGCGAGCGCCGCGAACACGAAGATCCCGATGACGAACCACGCCCGGTACTGCCCGATCGTGCGGCCCGGGAGCACGCCCACGAGGTTGAGCAGCACGAGGAAGACCGGGATCTCGAAGGAGATGCCGAAGACCAGCAGCGTGCGCACCAGGAAGCTGAGGTAGTCGCCGAACTCCACCAGGTTGGTCAGGTCGGCCTGGGTGAACCCGATGAGGATCTCGAGGCCCTTCGGCAGCGTCAGGTAGCCGACCGCGACGCCGGCCATGAACAGCGGTCCCGCGATGGCCGCGAACACCCGGCTCCACTTGCGCTCGTGCGCGTGCAGTCCCGGGAGGATGAACGCCCACACCTGGTAGAGCCAGTACGGGCTCGTCGCCACGACGGCCGCCAGCCCGCACAGCTTCAGGTAGAGGATGAGGGGCCCACCGACGCCCGCGATGGTCGCCTGCGTGCTCGTCGAGTCGTCCAGCGCCGCACGCGCGGACTCGTAGGGCTGGAGGATGAGGTCGAAGATCTGGTCGAAGAAGAACAGGGCCACGACGAACGCCACCAGGAAGGCGACGAGCATCCGCAGCACCCGACCGCGCAGCTCACGGAGGTGGTCCGAGAGGGCCATCCGGCCGTCCGTGCCGACCTCGTGCTGCGGCTGGACCGAGAAGAAACGCAGGAGTCCCTTGATGGCCACGGCGCTCGGTGGGACCGATCAGCCGTTGGTGGTGTCGCGGCGCTCCGGGCGCACGACGTCGGCGTCCTCCACGGGACGCGTCTCGGTGCGGGCCGCCGGGATCCCGCGGGGCTCGTCGTCCAGCGTCGCGGACGAGGCGCCCTCCTTCGGGGTGTCGTCGTCGTCGCGCAGGCCCTTGGTCTCGGACTTGAAGATGCGCAGCGCCTGACCGGTGCCGCGCGCCAGCTCGGGGAGCTTCTTCGCCCCGAACAGCAGGATGACCACGAGCACGATCAGGACGAGCTCCCACCCGCCGGGCATTGCGATCAGGGGCTGAGTCATGGCTTCCTCACGTGGGGGACGACGGACGACCCCTCCATCGTACGGGACGTCACCGGTAGTGGCGGAGGGCCTGCCGCGCCCGCTCCGCGAGCTCGTCGCCGGGGCCCGCCGGGGCGAGCACCCGGGCGTGCGGCGCGAGGCGCAGCAGGAGGCGCTGGAGCCAGCGCGCGTCGGCCACGCGCAGGTCGACCTCGACCGCCCCGTCGCCCGCCGGGCGCACCGCCTCCACCGGGTAGTAGTCCGGCACCCACCGCACCTCCGCGTCGAGGCGCAGGGTGACGAGGGTGCTGCCCGGCGGCGGCACGAAGAGCTGCTCGGGTCCGGCCTCCGGGTCGCTCGGCGCCACCTCGTCGTGCTCCGTGGCCACGGGGGTGGGCAGCACACGGGCGGCGTGCACGCGGTCCACGCGGAAGGTGCGCGGCGCGTCCGCGGTGTGGCACCACGCCTCGAGGTAGAGCAGCCCGCCGTGCTCGACGAGCCGCGCCGGGTCGACGACCCGGGTGGAGACCTCGTCGCGGCTCGGCACGTGGTAGTCGATGGTGAGCTGGCGGCGCGCGGCGACGGCCTCGCGCAGCGTGTCGACGATCTCGGCGTCCCGCCCGCGCACCGCGGGCCCCTCACCGGGGTCGATGGTGGCGGTCTGGCCGCCCAGCGCGGTCTCGATCTTCAGCAGCGCCCGGTCGACGACGTCGCGCGTGGCCGGCGCCGCGTGGGTGCGCAGCACCCGCAGGGCCACGACCAGGGCGGACGCCTCCGTCGGCGAGAGCCGCAGGGGCCGGTCCAGGTAGTCGGCGTTCGACATGCGGATCAGCCGGTCGCCGTCGGGCTCGACGAGCGCGTCGATGTCGACCTCGATGAGGTCGTCGGGGTACCCGCCGGGCAGACCGCAGAGGAACAGCACGCGCAGGTCCTTGACCACCTGCTGCGGCGTCACGCCGAGGTCGCGGGCGGCCTGGTCGACGTGCACCGCGCCCCGGGCGTTGAGGTAGGGCACGAGGGCCAGCATCCGGCCCACCTGCTCGCGGGACCCGGCGCCGCTCACGGCGTCCCCCGGCGTGGCGCCACGCCGAGGCCGTCCAGCAGGGCCTCGAGGCGGCGTACCACCTCGTCGCGCAGGCGCGCCGGCTCCTCGACGACCACGTCGGGGCCGTGCTCGAGCACCGCCTCCACGACGCTGGGTCCGGACCCCTCCAGGCGCACCCGGTCCCAGGTGGCCCCGTCGGGACCGGGCACGCCCGGGGTCACCTCGACCGCGTCCCGGCGCAGGGCGAACCCGGTGCCGGGCCGCACGAGCAGCACGGCCGGTACGCCGGTGGGCGGCGGCGGCGCGAGGCGTCGGGCCACCTCGCCGACGTCGACGCCCTCGGGCGGCACGAACGCGTCCCGGCGACCGGTCATCCGGGCCTCCCCCACGATCCGGGAGAGGCGGAACACCCGCTCCTCCTGGCGGTCGACGTCGCGGCCCACGACGTACCAGCGGCCGCCGTGGCGCACGAGGCCCCACGGCTGCAGGTGGCGCTCGACGGGCGCGTCGTCCTTGGTGCCGCGGTAGTCGAAGACGACCTCGCAGCGCACGTGCACGGCCTCGACGAGCACGTCGAAGGCGGGCTCGGCCGCGCCGAGGCGCGGCGGCGAGATGCCCAGGTCGGCGCCGTCGTGGCGCTGGCCCTCCAGGGGGACCGGCACGCCGGCGGCCGACAGCTTGCGCACGCCGGCCAGCGTCGCGTCCGCGAGGCGGGCGCTCTCCCAGACCTGGGTGGCCACGCCCAGCACGGCGGCCTCGTCGGGGTCCAGCACGACGTCGGGCAGCGCGAAGTCGCCGGGGCGCACCAGGTAGCCCGGCTCGTCCTCGAACAGCACGTCGCGCTGGCCCACCTCGAGCGGGACGCCCAGGGAGCGCAGCTCCTCCTTGTCGCGCTCGAACATCTTCTCGAACGCGTCGTCGCCGGCGTCGGGGTAGAGCTCGGCCCGGATGCGCTCCTTCGGCACGTGGGTGCGCTGGACCAGCAGCATGATGAGCAGCTTCATCAGCCGCTCGCTGCGGTTCGCGCTCATCGCGTCACCTCGGGCCCGCGGGAGGGGTCACCCGGTGGTCGCCGGGGCGGTCGGCTCGGTGGCGGCGGGGTCCTCGGTGGCGGCGGGGTCCTCCGTGGCGGCGGGGTCCTCGGTCGCGGCGGGGTCCTCCGTGGCGGCGGGGTCCTCCGTGGGCTCGACGACCGGCTCGGGCAGCACGACGGAGCCGAGCACGTCGACGACGAAGTAGAGGGTGTCGGTGCCGGCGATGCCCGCGGCCTCGTTGCCCGCCTCGCCGTACCCGAGGGCCGGCGGGACCACGAGGATCACGCGGGAGCCGGCGGCCAGGCCGACGAGCCCCTCGTTCCAGGCCTCGATGACGGCGGCGTTCGGCCCGCCGACGACGAAGGACCGGGGCAGCCCGCCGCTGTAGGACTCGTCGAAGGGCGCCTCGCCCTCGTAGACCTGGCCCACGTAGTTCGCGATGAGGGTGGCGCCCTCCTCGACGACGGGGCCGTCGCCCTCCACGAGCGGGATCACCTGCAGCTCGTCGGTGGGCGGCGTCGCGCCGGCGAAGTCGAAGCCGGTCACCTGCGCGCCGTCCTCCACGAGCGCGGGCGTGCCGGCGGGCGGGGCGACCTCCTCGCCCGAGGGGCCGTCCGCGGCGCGGGCCAGCACGTCGACGACGTAGACCACCCCGTCGGCGTTGCCGATGCCGATGTTGGGCTGGCCCATCTGGCCGAACGCGTCGTCGGCGTCGGAGGTGACGAGCACCCGCGAGCCGGCCTTGACGCCGTCCACGCTCTCGACGATGGAGGTGGGCAGCGCGCCCGTGAGCGGGTCGAGCACGACGCTCACGGCGGACTGCTGCAGCGCCGCCTTGACGGCCGCCGACGGGGCGTCGGAGCTGACGGGCAGGAGCCCGGGCTCGTACTCGAACGTGGAGAACGCCTCCTGGCCCGTGTAGCCGTTGCCGACCCACACGTGCAGCATGGCGACGTCGCCCTGCTCGACGACCTCGCCGTCACCCTCGACGAGCACCTCGGAGGCGAACCCGTCGGGCTCCACGACGTCCTCGATCTCCACCTCGGGCGCCTGGCCGAACTCGCCCGACACCGTCACGAGGTCGAGGCCGTCGCCCGCCTCCTCCTCGCCGCAGGCGGCGAGGGCGGTCAGCGGGAGCACCGCGGTGAGCAGGAGGGCCGAGGGTCGTCGGACCGACCGGGCAGCGCGCACGAGGACACCTTCTTCGAACGTTCGGGGAGACGGCCGCGGTCACCCTACCGGCCGGGGCGTGGCGCCCTGCCGCCGCCTCGCCCGCCCCTGCGCGCCGGTCTCACATGCCGTCGACGAGGCGCTGGACCCGCTCGTCCTCGGAGCGGAACGGGTCCTTGCACAGGACCGTGCGCTGGGCCTGGTCGTTGAGCTTGAGGTGCACCCAGTCGACCGTGAAGTCGCGCCGGCGCTCCTGCGCCTTGCGGATGAACTCGCCGCGCAGCTTGGCGCGGGTCGTCTGCGGCGGCACCGACTTGGCCCGGAACGTGGCGAGGTCCGTCGTCACCCGGGCCGCCTGGCCCCGGCGCTGGAGCAGGTAGAACAGGCCGCGGTCCCGGCGGATGTCGTGGTAGGCGAGGTCGAGCTGCGCCACCCGGGGGTGGTTGAGCGAGAGCCCGTGCTTGGCGCGGTAGGCCTCGATGAGCTTCCACTTGATGACCCAGTCGATCTCCGTGTCGACGAGGCCGAGGTCGTCGGACTCGATCGCCTTGATGCCGCGCTCCCACAGGTCGAGGGTGCGCTCGATGACCGGCGTCGAGATGCCGCGACGGTCGACGAAGTCGCGCGCCTTCGACAGGTACTCCGACTGGATCTCGAGCGCGCTCGCCTCCCGCCCGTTCGCGAGGCGCACCTTGCGGCGCCCGGTGGTGTCGTGCGCGATCTCCCGGATGGCCCGGATCGGGTTCTCCATCGTGAGGTCGCGCATCACCACGCCCTCCTCGATCATCCGCAGCACGAGGTCGCAGCTCGCCACCTTGAGCAGGGTGGTCGTCTCGCTCATGTTCGAGTCGCCGACGATCACGTGCAGGCGCCGGTACTTCTCGGCGTCCGCGTGCGGCTCGTCGCGGGTGTTGATGATGGGGCGGCTACGGGTGGTGGCGCTGCTGACGCCCTCCCAGATGTGCTCCGCCCGCTGGCTGACCGAGTACGTTGCGCCCCGCGGCGTCTGCGTGATCTTCCCCGCGCCGACGACGATCTGGCGCGTGACGAGGAACGGGATGAGCACGTCGGCCAGGCGGCTGAACTCGCCCGCGCGGCCCACCAGGTAGTTCTCGTGGCAGCCGTAGGAGTTGCCAGCCGAGTCGGTGTTGTTCTTGAACAGGTAGATGTCGCCGGCGATGCCCTCGTCGTGCAGCCGCTGCTCCGCGTCGACGAGCAGGCCCTCGAGCACCCGCTCCCCCGCCTTGTCGTGCGCCACGAGCTCGGCGACGTCGTCGCACTCCGGCGTCGCGTACTCCGGGTGGCTGCCGACGTCGAGGTAGAGCCGGGCGCCGTTGCGGAGGAAGACGTTGCTGCTGCGGCCCCAGGAGACCACCCGGCGGAAGAGGTAGCGTGCCACCTCGTCGGGGCTCAGCCGGCGCTGCCCCCGGAACGTGCACGTGACGCCGTACTCGTTCTCGATCCCGAAGATCCGACGGTCCATGCACGAACACTACGACCACCCTCCTCACGCCGCGGGCGGGGGGGGCGGGGGGGCCGGGGGACGGCCCGGCCCCCGCGGGGGGGGGGGCGGGGGCCCCGCGGCCCCCGGGTGGTCAGGCGGAGGTGGCCCCCAGGACGGACGCGAGCTGCTGGGCCCGCAGCCGGCGGAACTTCCGGGTCTGGATGCGGGTGCGGTCGAGCACCGCCACCTCGAGCTGCTCGACCCCGATCTCGCGGTCGGTGGTCTCCCCGCGCTCGTTGCGCGAGTGCCCGAGCGCGGCGACGGCCACGCCCAGGGCGGTGGCGAGGTCCGCCCCCTCGGTGTAGTGCTCCTCGAGGTAGGCCCCCACGACGTCCGCGGCCCCGCCCATCACGGCGTACCGGTGCTCGTCGAAGACCTGGCCGTCGTAGGTGAGCCGGTAGAGCTGGTCCGCGCCCGCCTCGCCGCCGATCTCGCCGACGAAGATCTCCACCTCGTACGGCTTCTCGCCGCCGGAGGAGAAGATCGCGCCGAGGGTCTGCGCGTAGGCGTTCGCGAGGCTGCGGGCCGTCACGTCGCGCCGGTCGTAGGAGAACCCGCGCATGTCGGCCAGGCGGACACCGGCGATGCGCAGCGACTCGAACTCGTTGTAGCGGCCGACCGCGGCGAACGCGATGCGGTCGTAGATCTCGGAGACCTTGTGCAGGGCCTGCGACGGGTTCTCCGAGGCGAACAGGATGCCGTCGGCGTACTGCACCGCCACCACCGAGCGTCCGCGCGCGATGCCCTTGCGCGCGAAGTCCGCCCGGTCCTTCATCTGCTGCTCGGGCGAGACGTAGAACGGGGTGCTCATCAGGCGCCACCCTCCTGCTCGAGACGGGCCGGCGGCCCGTCGGGACGGACCAGCCGACCGGCCACGACCTCCTCGGCCAGCGCCGTCACCTCCGACTCGGGCAGCCGCGCGCCGCCCTCGGCCGTGACGACGTGGACGATCGGGAAGATCCGGCGCGCCACGTCGGGCCCGCCGGTCGCCGAGTCGTCGTCGGCCGCGTCGTAGAGCGCCTGCAGGGCGACGAGGGCCGCCGTACGGGCGTCGAGGTCGGGGCGGTAGAGCTTCTTCAGCGAGCCGCGGGCGAACAGCGAGCCGGACCCGACGGCGTGGAACCCGGTCTCCTCGCTGCGGCCCCCGACCACGTCGTAGCTGAAGATGCGGCCCGCGGCGGCGTCGAGGTCGTAGCCGGCGTAGAGCGGCACGACCGCGAGGCCCTGCATGGCCAGGCCCAGGTTGCCGCGGATGAGGGCAGCGAGGCGGTTGGCCTTGCCCTGCATCGACAGCGTGGTGCCCTCGATCTTCTCGTAGTGCTCCAGCTCGAGCTGGAAGAGCCGCACCATCTCCACCGCGAGGCCCGCGGTGCCCGCGATGCCGACGCAGCTGAACTCGTCGGCCGGGAACACCTTCTCGATGTCGCGGGAGGAGATGAGGTTGCCCATGGTGGCGCGGCGGTCGCCCGCCATCAGCACCCCGCCGGGAAACGTGAGGCTGACGATCGTCGTGCCGTGCGGGGCGATGTCGGCCCCCGCCCGGTCCGGGACGGGGCGTCGCCCCGGCACCAGGTCGGGCGCGTGGGTGGACAGGAGGTCGACGAACGAGGACGAGCCCGGCGTCAGGTACGACGCGGGCAGCCGTGCGCCCGGGAGCGAGCCCGAGCCGGGGAGATCACCGACCACGCGTCACTGACCGCCCTTCTGGATGAACGACTTCACGAAGTCCTCGGCGTTCTGCTCGAGCACGTCGTCGATCTCGTCGAGGATCGAGTCGACGTCGTCGTCGAGCGCCTCCTTGCGCTCGGCCACGTCGGTCTCCGCCTCCGGGGCGACCTCCTCGACCTCGTCACCTCGGGTGTGGGGCTTCTTCTGCTCCTGTGCCACGACCGGACCTCCTGTGTCGTCCTGTGTCGTCGGGGTGTCGTACGGACTCCCGACCCTAGCGGGCTCACCCCGTGAGGGCCGCGAACAGCTCCTCGGCGCTCGCGCACTCGTCGAGGAGGCGGCCCACGTGCGCCCGGGTGCCGCGCAGCGGGTCGACGGTGGGGATGCGCTGCAGCGACTCGCGCCCGGGGAGGTCGAGGATCACGGAGTCCCACGAGGCGGCCGCGACCGACGCGCCGAACTTGGCCAGGCAGCGCCCGCGGAAGTACGCCCGCGTCTCCTCCGGCGGCTCGTGGACGGCCTCGGCCACCTGCTCGTCGGTGAGCAGCCGCTCGATGCGGCCGCCGGCGACGAGGCGGTGGTAGAGGCCCTTCTCCGGGCGGATGTCGGCGTACTGCAGGTCGATGAGGTGCAGCTTGGCGTCGTCCCACGACAGGCCGTCGCGCTCCTGGTAGCGGCGCAGGAGCTGATACTTCGCCACCCAGTCGAGCTCGCCGGCGCACTCCATCGGGTCGCGCTCGAGGCGGTCGAGGACGCTGCCCCAGCGCACCAGCACGTCCTTCGTCGGGGCGTCGGCGTCCCCGCCGAGCCGCTCGTCGACGTACGCGTGGGCGAGCTCGAGGTAGACGCGCTGCAGCTGCACCGCGGTCATCGAGCGCCCGTCGCGCAGCCGCACGAGGTGGGTCAGCGACGGGTCGTGGGAGACGGCCCGCAGCGCCGCGACGGGGCCTTCCAGGGTGAGGTCGGCGGTGAGGAAGCCGTCCTCGATCATCGCCAGCACCAACGAGGTCGTCCCGACCTTGAGGTACGTCGAGACCTCCGCCAGGTTGGCGTCGCCGATGATGACGTGGAGGCGGCGGTGCCGCTCGGGGTCCGCGTGCGGCTCGTCGCGGGTGTTGATGATCGGGCGCTTGAGCGTGGTCTCGAGCCCCACCTCGGTCTCGAAGAAGTCGGCGCGCTGGCTGACCTGGAAGCCGTGCTCGCGCCCGTCCTGACCGATGCCGACGCGCCCGGCGCCGCAGACCACCTGGCGGGAGACGAAGAACGGCGTGAGGTGCCGCACGATGTCGGCGAACGGCGTCGAGCGGCTCATCAGGTAGTTCTCGTGGGCGCCGTAGGAGGCGCCCTTGCCGTCGGTGTTGTTCTTGTAGAGCACGATCCGCTCGCCCTGCACCTCGGCGGCCCGCCGGGTGGCCGCGAGCATCACCTGCTCCCCCGCCTTGTCCCAGCGCACGAGGTCGAGCGGGGTGACGACCTCGGGGCTGGAGAACTCCGGGTGGGCGTGGTCGACGTAGAGCCGGGCGCCGTTGGTGAGGATGCGGTTGGCCAGCCCCAGGTCCTCGTCGGTGAGCTGGGTGGGGTCGGCCTGGCCCCGGCTCATGTCGAAGCCGCGGGCGTCACGCAGCGGGGACTCCTCCTCGAAGTCCCAGCGCGCGGGCCGCGAGCGGCCGGCGGAGTCGTAGGAGCTCACCACCACCGACGAGGCCAGCATGGGGTTGGCCGTGGGCTGCCCGACCACGCTGATGCCGTACTCGACCTCGGATCCCATGACCCGCCGCACGCTCATGGGCCCGAGCGTACGTCGCGGCCCAGGTGTCCCCGGGCCGCGACGTGCCTGCTCAGGCCGGCCGGCTCACAGGTACTGCCCCGTGTTGCTGACCGTGTCGATGGAGCGACCCGGCTCGGTGCCCTGCTTGCCGGTGACGAGCGTGCGGATGAACACGATCCGCTCGCCCTTCTTGCCGGAGATCCGCGCCCAGTCGTCGGGGTTGGTCGTGTTCGGCAGGTCCTCGTTCTCCTTGAACTCGTCGACGCACGCCTGGAGCAGGTGCTGCACGCGCAGCCCCTTCTGGCCGTGGTCGAGGAAGTCCTTGATCGCCATCTTCTTCGACCGGTCGACGATGTTCTGGATCATGGCGCCGGAGTTGAAGTCCTTGAAGTACATGACCTCCTTGTCACCGTTGGCGTAGGTGACCTCGAGGAAGCGGTTCTCCTCGCTCTCCGTGTACATGCGCTCCACGGCCGCGCGGATCATCCCGTCGACGCACGCCTGGCGGTCGCCGCCGAACTCGGCGAGGTCGTCGGGGTGCAGCGGCAGGCCGGGGGTCAGGTACTTGCTGAAGATGTCGCGCGCCGACTCGGCGTCGGGCCGCTCGATCTTGATCTTCACGTCGAGGCGCCCGGGCCGCAGGATCGCCGGGTCGATCATGTCCTCGCGGTTGGACGCGCCGATGACGAGGACGTTCTCCAGCAGCTCGACGCCGTCGATCTCGCTCAGCAGCTGCGGCACGATCGTGTTCTCGACGTCGGAGGACACGCCCGAGCCGCGGGTGCGGAACAGCGAGTCCATCTCGTCGAAGAACACGATGACCGGCGTGCCGGCGCTCGCCTTCTCCCGGGCCCGCTGGAACACCAGGCGGATGTGGCGCTCGGTCTCCCCGACGTACTTGTTGAGCAGCTCGGGGCCCTTGATGTTGAGGAAGTAGGACTTCCCCTCCGCGCCGGTGCGCGCCGCCACCTTCTTGGCCAGGGAGTTGGCCACGGCCTTCGCGATGAGCGTCTTGCCGCACCCGGGCGGGCCGTAGAGCAGGATGCCCTTCGGCGGCTTCAGCTCGTGCTCGGTGAACAGGTCGGGGTGGAGGTAGGGCAGCTCGACCGCGTCCTGGATCTGCTCGATCTGGTTGCCCAGGCCGCCGATGGACTCGTAGGCGATGTCGGGGACCTCCTCGAGCACCAGCTCCTCGACCTCGGACTTCGGCACCTTCTCGTAGACGTAGCCGGCGCGGGAGTCGAGCAGCAGGGAGTCGCCGGCCCGCAGCGTCTCGGCCAGCAGCGGCTCGGCGAGGCGCACGACGCGCTCCTCGTCGGCGTTCGCGATGACGAGGACGCGCTCGCCGTCGGCCAGCAGCTCCTTGAACATGACGACCTCGCCGACCTGCTCGAAGTCGAAGGCCGCGACCACGTTGAGCGCCTCGTTGAGCAGCAGCTCCTGGCCCCGGCGCAGCTCGTCGACGTCGACGGCGGGGCTGACGGCCACCCGCAGCTTCCGGCCGCCGGTGAAGATGTCGACCGTGTCGTCGTCGTTGCGGGCGAGGAAGACGCCGAACCCGGCGGGCGGCTGGGCGAGGCGGTCGACCTCCTCCTTCAGCTTCGTGATCTGGTCGCGGGCGTCGCGCAGCGTGCCGGCGAGCCGCTCGTTCTGGCTCGTGACCGCCGCCAGCGAGCGCTGCGTGTCGGCGAGCCGCAGCTCGAGGCCGCGGCTGCCCCCCGGCGTGTCGGCCACCCTGCGCCGCAGCTCGACGATCTCGGACTCGAGCGCACGGACCTGGGCTGCGAGCACCTCGGCCTGCGCGGCCTGCTCGGGACGGGCACCTGGACTGTCGGACGTCGCCATGAGCGTCACCACCTCCTACCGGTGCACTCGACCCTACTCCCGGAGCACGCCGATGGAAGGTCGTGACCACGCCCGGGGGATCACGATCCGGTCGCGCCGGCCCGCTGGCGGGCCGGCGCCCGCGTCAGTCCTCCAGCACCTCGTCGGCGACGGCGGGCGGGACGTCGGCCGGGCGGGGCCCGGTGTAGTCCACGCCGTAGGCGCCGGGGGCCGGGCGGCGGGTCTTGCGGGGGGCGCGCTCGCCGGGCGCCATGCGCCGGGCGGTGACGAGGAAGGCGGTGTGGCCGATCATCTTGTGGCCGGGCCGCACGGCCAGGCCCTCGACGTGCCAGTCGCGGACGAGGGACTCCCACGCGGCGGGCTCGGTGAAGCCGCCGTGGGCGCGCAGCGTCTCGACGACGCGGCTCAGCTGCGTGGTCGTCGCGACGTACACGCACACGATGCCGCCGGGCACGAGCACGTCGGCGACGGCGTCGACGCACTCCCACGGCGCGAGCATGTCGAGGATGACGCGGTCGGCGGGCTCGCCGTACCGGGGCAGCTCCTCGGCCAGGTCGCCGAGGCGCAGGCTCCACGACGGGTGGGTGCCGCCCTCGGGGGCGCCGAAGAACTGGTGGACGTTGCGCCGGGCGACGTCGGCGAACTCCTCGCGCCGCTCGTACGACGTCACGCGGCCGTAGGGGCCCACCGCCCGCAGCAGCGAGCAGGACAGGGCGCCGGAGCCGACGCCGGCCTCCACGACGCGGGCGCCCGGGTAGATGTCGGCCAGCGCCACGATCTGGGCGGAGTCCTTGGGGTAGACCACGGCCGCACCGCGCGGCATCGAGACGACGAACTCCGAGAGCAGCGGGCGGAACACCAGGTACTGCCCACCGGCCGACGACGTGACGGTGAAGCCCTCCTCGCGCCCGATCATCTCGTCGTGCTCGAGGTGGCCCTTGTTGCTGAAGAAGCGCTTGCCCGCCTCGAGGGGGAAGTTGTGCCGGCGCCCCTTCTGGTCGGTGAGGCGGACCCACTCGCCCTCGCGCAACGGCCCGCGGTGCACCCCGGACCACGCCTCGGGCGGCACGTCGTGGGGAGCCGTGGGGCTCGGGGAGGGCGCGGGCGTCGTGGCGGGTACGGCGTCGGGCATGGGCGGCAGGGTAGTCGCGCGGCCGCCGGGGGCGTCAGTCGCGGGCGCGCAGCGACCGGTCGAGGTCGGCGAGCGACAGCACGCCGTACGGGCTGCCGTCGGCCTCGACCAGGAGGTACTCCGACGACGGGGTGAGCGTCAGGGCGTCGACCAGGGCCTCGCCCGTGAGGTCCGCCGGCAGCCGCAGCCCGTCGTCGAGGCGACGTGCGACCTCGGAGACGGCCGCCCAGGGGCGGCGCTCGGCTGGCACGCGGCGCAGGGCGGCCTCGCTGACCAGCCCGGCGGGGGTGCCGTCGGCAGTGGTGGTGACGATGCCGCCCGCCTCGGCGGCCTGCGCGCGTCGTACCGCCTCCGCGACCGAGACGTCACCGGGCACCAGCAGCGGACGCCGGGCCAGCTCGCGGGCCCGCAGGGCGGGGATGCGGCGGCGCACCCGGGCGTTGGCGATCACCGCCGAGGCGCCCGCCCACAGGAAGGCGGCGACGAGGCCGGCGAGCAGGAAGTCGAGCAGCTGGGGGGTCGTGCCGAGCAGCTCGCCGAGCAGGACGGGCCAGCCGAGGGCGAGCACCGCGACGCCGCGGCCGGTCCAGCCGGCGGCCAGCGAGCCCCGGTGGCGGTCGCCCGTCAGCTTCCACACGCCGGCCTTCATCACCCGGCCGCCGTCGAGCGGCAGCCCGGGCACGAGGTTGAGCACGCCGACGAGCAGGTTGGCCCCGGCCAGGCCCTCGACGGCCAGCAGCAGGAGGCCCCCCGGGGTGACGAACCACAGCGCGACGGCGGCGGCGCCGACGGCGATCGAGGCGAGCGGACCGACGACCGCGATCCAGAACTCCTCGCGCGGCCGGCGGGCCTCGGTCTCGACCGCGGTCATGCCGCCCAGGAAGTGCAGCGTGATGGAGGTGACGCGGTGCCCGTAGTGGCGGGCCACGACGGCGTGCGCCGCCTCGTGGACGAGCACCGACAGGTAGAGCAGGACGGCGAAGGCGAGCCCGGCGACGTAGCGGCCCGCGCCCAGGCCCGGCTCGACGCGCTCGACGACGGGCGCCATCACGAAGGCGATGACCGCGGCGACGACGAACCACGACGAGGAGACGAGAACGTCGCTCC
This sequence comes from Nocardioides sp. ChNu-99, assembly GCF_029493445.1. NCBI lineage: Bacteria > Bacillati > Actinomycetota > Actinomycetes > Propionibacteriales > Nocardioidaceae > Nocardioides > Nocardioides sp. ChNu-99. Next base: position 15,156 of record NZ_JAHWBL010000052.1, read on the forward strand.
CGGCGATCGAGCCGATCCGCAGCGTCCCGGCGGGACGCCGGGCCCGGCCCGCGGGCGGTCCGGGGCGGGTGCCGGAGCCTGGGTCGTCCACGTCACGAGGCTATCCGACGAGCCTGCGCGGACCGTCGGTCCGCTCGCCTAGGGTTGCTCCCATGTCCTCCCCGGCCGATGCCCTCTCGACGCTGTCGGCGTCGGGCGAGGTCGCCGGCACGCTCTCCCCCAGCCGCGCCGGCGACTTCCTCACCTGTCCCCTGCTCTACCGGTTCCGCCACGTCGACCGCCTGCCCGAGCCCACGTCGCTCGACGCGCTGCGGGGCACGCTGGTGCACCGGGTGCTCGAGGTGCTCTTCGACGTCGCGGCCGACGAGCGCACCCCGGAGCGGGCCGCAGAGCTGCTCGGCCCCGTGTGGGAGGAGCTGCGCGCCGACGACCCCGCCCTGGCCGAGGCGTTCGCGACCCAGGGCGTGGCGGAGGACGGCTGGCTGGCCGCCTGCCAGGAGGTGCTCGCGCGCTACTTCACGCTGGAGGACCCCCGGCGCCTCGAGCCCGCCGAGCGCGAGCTCTACGTCGAGACGGTGACCCCGTCGCGCCTGCTGCTGCGCGGGTTCGTCGACCGGCTCGACGTGACGCCGGACGGCAGGGTGCGGGTGGTCGACTACAAGACGGGGCGTGCGCCCGGCGCGGGCTTCGAGGCCAGGGCGCTGTTCCAGATGAAGTTCTACGCGCTGGTGCTGTGGCGCACCCGCGGCGTGGTGCCGGCGATGCTGCAGCTGATCTACCTGGGCAGCGGCGAGGTCATCCGCTACCGCCCCGACGAGGCGGACCTGCTGGCCTGCGAGCGCAAGGTCGAGGCCGTCTGGTCGGCCATCGACGCCGCGACGCGCACCGGCGAGTGGCAGGCGCGCAAGAGCCGGCTGTGCGGCTGGTGCTCGCACCAGGCCCTCTGCCCGGTGTACGGCGGCACTCCCCCGCCGCTGCCGACGCCGACGGCGTCCGCCGAGCGTCCGGCCCTGCCCGTGCTGTCCTAGCCGCCGACGAGCGTCCACAGCCCGCGGGCGTCGAGCCCGGCGAGCGTGTCGTGGCTCGTGTGCCCCGGCCCGGCCGGCACCTGCACGTGGTGCGGCACCGCCAGCACGCGGCACCCGGCGGCGACGGCGGACGCGACCCCGGTCGCCGAGTCCTCGATCGCGACGCAGTCGCCCGGGTCGACCCCCAGCGCGGCGGCCGCGGTGAGGTACGGCGCGGGGTGCGGCTTGCCGTGCTCGACCTCGTCCCCGGTGACGACGGCCGCGAACGTCCCGGCGGGCAGGCCCGCCAGGATCGGCTCGACGAACCGGCGGTAGGACATGGTGACGAGCGCGCAGGGCACGCCCGCGGCGGCGAGGTCGGCGAGCAGCTCCCGGGCGCCGGGGCGCCAGGGCACCTCGCGGCGCACCTTCTCCACCACGCCGTCGAGCAGCAGCTCGACGATCTCCTCGGCGCTCGGCTCGATGCCCATGTGCTCGCGGATGTAGCGGCCCGACACGAGCAGGTCGTTGCCGACGAGGTTGAGCGCGTGCTCGGTGCTCCACGTGCCGCCGTACCGCTCGGCGAGCTCGAACTCCGTGGCGATCCAGTACGGCTCGGTGTCGACGAGCGTGCCGTCCATGTCCCACAGGGCGGCGGCGGGCAGGCCGGTACCGCTGCCGGTGGTCGCGTCGGCCACGTCAGTCCTCGGGGTCGTAGCCGAGGTTGGCCGACAGCCAGCGCTCGGCCTCGGCCAGCGTCCAGCCCTTGCGCTCCGCGTAGTCCGCGACCTGGTCGCGACCGAGCCGGCCGACGACGAAGTACTGCGACTGCGGGTGCGCGAAGTACCAGCCCGAGACCGCCGCGCCGGGCCACATGGCCATCGACTCGGTGAGCGTGATGCCCGTGGTCTCCTCGACGTCGAGGAGGTCCCACAGCGTCAGCTTCTCGGTGTGCTCGGGGCACGCGGGGTAGCCGGGCGCGGGACGGATGCCGGTGTAGCGCTCCGCGATGAGCTCGTCGCTGCTGAGCCGCTCCCCCGCCGCGTGGCCCCAGAACTCGGTGCGCACCCGCTCGTGGAGCCGCTCGGCGAACGCCTCGGCCAGGCGGTCGGCCAGGGCCTCCAGCAGGATCGCGTTGTAGTCGTCGAGGTCGGCCTGGAAGGCCTTCACCCGCTCCTGGAGCCCGATGCCGGTCGTGACGGCGAACGCGCCGACGTGGTCGGCCAGGCCCGTCTCCTCGGGCGCCACGAAGTCGCCCAGCGACCGGTTGGGCACGCCCTCGCGGTGCTCGCCCTGCTGGCGCAGGTGGTGCAGCACGGCGCGCTCGGAGGTGCGGGAGTCGTCGTCGTACAGGACCGTGTCGTCACCGCGGCCGGCCGCGGGGAAGAAGCCGAAGACGCCCCGGGCCGTGATCCACCGCTCGGCGATCAGCTGGTCGAGCATGGCCTGCGCGTCGTCGTACAGCCGGCGGGCGGCCTCACCGGTCGTCGGGTTGTTGAGGATGTCGGGGAAGCGCCCCTTCATCTCCCACGCGTTGAAGAACGGCTGCCAGTCGATGTAGTCGCGCAGCTCGCCGAGGTCGTAGTCGTCGAGCACGTGCACGCCCGGCCGGGCCGGGGCCACGGGCTCGTACGACGACCAGTCGATCGGGGTGCGCCGCTCCCGCGCCGCCTCCAGCGACACCAGCTTGCGCTCCTGCTTGCCGGAGTGCCGGGTGCGGAGCGCGTCGTAGTCGGTGCGGGTGGCGGCCAGGAGCTTCTCCCGCTGCGCGCCGTCGAGCAGGGCCGCCGCGACGGGGACGGAGCGCGAGGCGTCCTTCACCCAGACGACCGGGCCGTCGTAGCGGGGGTCGACCTTCACCGCGGTGTGGGCACGCGAGGTGGTCGCGCCGCCGATGAGCAGCGGGATGTCGAGCCCCTGGCGCTGCATCTCGTTGGCGAAGTTGACCATCTCGTCGAGGCTCGGCGTGATGAGCCCGGACAGGCCGATGATGTCGGCGGAGTGCTCCTTCGCCGCGTCCAGGATCTTCTGGGCCGGCACCATCACGCCGAGGTCGATGACCTCGTAGTTGTTGCACGCCAGCACGACGCCGACGATGTTCTTGCCGATGTCGTGCACGTCGCCCTTGACCGTGGCCATGACGATCGTGCCGTTCGTGTCCTTCGCCGTGGCGAGCGCCGGGTCGTTCGCCTTCTCCTCCTCGATGAAGGGGATGAGGTAGGCGACCGCCTTCTTCATGACGCGGGCGGACTTCACGACCTGCGGGAGGAACATCTTGCCGGCGCCGAAGAGGTCGCCGACGACGTTCATGCCGTCCATCAGCGGGCCCTCGATGACCTCGATGGGCCGGCCGCCGCGTGCCGCGATCTCCTGGCGCAGCTCCTCGGTGTCGGCCTCGACGAACCCGTCGTTGCCCTTCACCAGCGCGTGGGTGATGCGCTCGCCGACGGGCAGGGAGCGCCACTCGTCGGCGACCACCTCGGCCACCTCGCCGCTGCCCCGGTGCTCCTCGGCGATCTCGAGGAGTCGCTCGGTGGCGTCGGGGCGCCGGTTGAGCACCACGTCCTCGATGCGCTCGCGCAGCGTGGGGTCCACCTGGTCGTAGACCACGAGGGCGCCGGCGTTGACGATGCCCATGTCGAGGCCCGCCCGCACGGCGTGGAAGAGGAAGACGGCGTGGATGGCCTCGCGCACCGGGTTGTTGCCGCGGAACGAGAACGAGACGTTGGAGATGCCGCCCGACACGTGGGCGCCGGGGAGGTTCTCCCGGATCCAGCGCACCGCCTCGATGAAGTCGGTGCCGTAGGCCGCGTGCTCCTCGATGCCCGTCGCCACGGCGAACACGTTGGGGTCGAAGATGATGTCGTCCGGCTCGAAGCCGACCTCGTCGACGAGGATCCGGTAGGCGCGGGCGCAGATGTCCTTGCGCCGCTGCAGCGAGTCGGCCTGGCCGTCCTCGTCGAAGGCCATGACGACGGCGGCGGCGCCGTAGCGCAGCACCAGCCGGGCCTGCTCGCGGAACGCGTCCTCGCCCTCCTTCATGGAGATCGAGTTGACGATCGGCTTGCCCTGCACGCACTTGAGGCCGGCCTCGATCACGTCCCACTTCGAGGAGTCGACCATGAGCGGCACGCGGCTGATGTCGGGCTCGGAGGCGACCAGCTTGAGGAAGCGGTCCATGGCGGCGACGCCGTCGAGCATGCCCTCGTCCATGTTGACGTCGATGACCTGCGCGCCGTTCTCCACCTGCTGCACGGCCACCGACAGGCCGGCGTCGTAGTCGCCGTCCTTGATGAGCTTCTTGAACCGCGCGGAGCCGGTGACGTTGGTGCGCTCGCCGATGTTGACGAACAGGCTGTCGGCGTCGACCGTCAGCGGCTCGAGGCCCGCGAGGCGCAGGGCGGGGCGCACCTCGGGCACGACGCGGGGGGTTCCGCCCTCGACGGCTCCGGCGATCGCGCGGATGTGGTCGGGCGTCGTGCCGCAGCAGCCGCCGACGAGGTTCACCAGCCCGGCCTCGGCGAACTCGCCCACGATGGCCGCGGTCTCGGCGGCCGCCTCGTCGTACTCGCCGAAGGCGTTGGGCAGGCCCGCGTTGGGGTACGCCGAGACGAACGTGTCGGCCACCCGCGCCAGGTCGGCGAGGAAGGGGCGCATCTCCCGCGCGCCCAGCGCGCAGTTGAGACCGACGAGCAGCGGCTGGGCGTGCCGCACGGAGTACCAGAACGCCTCGGTGGTCTGGCCCGACAGCGTGCGGCCCGAGGCGTCGGTGATGGTGCCGGAGATGACGATCGGCCACCGGCGGCCCAGCTCGGCGAACAGGCCGGTGACGGCGAAGATCGCCGCCTTGGCGTTGAGCGTGTCGAAGATGGTCTCGATGATGAGCAGGTCCGCGCCGCCGTCGACGAGCCCGCGGGCCGCGGTCGTGTACGCCGCCACGAGCTCGTCCCAGGTCACGTTGCGCGCGCCGGGGTCGTTGACGTCGGGGCTGATGGAGGCGGTGCGCGTCGTCGGGCCCAGGGCACCGGCGACGTAGCGGGGGCGCTCCAGGGTGCTGTGGGCGTCGGCGGCCTCGCGGGCCAGGGTGGCCGCGGCGTGGTTGAGCTCGTAGTCCAGCTCGGCCATGCCGTAGTCCGAGAGCGAGATCGCGTTCGCGTTGAACGTGTTGGTCTCGATGATGTCGGCGCCCGCCGCCAGGTACTCCTCGTGGATGCCGCGGATGATGTGCGGCTGCGTGAGGGTCAGCAGGTCGTTGTTGCCGACCAGGTCGGACCCCCAGTCCGCGAACCGCTCGCCGCGGTACCCCGCCTCGTCCGGGCGGTCGCGCTGGATGGCCGTGCCCATCGCGCCGTCGATGACGAGGATGCGCGAGCGCAGCGCCTCGGAGAGCTCGGCGGTGCAGTCGGGGCGGTGGTGGGGAGCCGGCACGAGTCAACCTTCCGTCACGGGTCCAAGAGGTGGACGGGCGTACCAGATCGTGACACCCGGGCGGCGGAGGCCCGAAATCCCGGGCCCACCCGGCCGCGCCGGGGGCACGAGCGGGCCCGGACTAGGCTGGCCGGGTGATCGAGTTCGACGACGTCCCCGGCCTGGTGGACCCCCTGGTGATCGCCGCCTTCGAGGGGTGGAACGACGCCGCCGACGCCGCGAGCGGCGTGGTCGACCACCTCATCGACGTCTGGGGCGCCCGTGTCGTCGGGGCGGTCGACCCGGAGGAGTTCTACGACTTCCAGGTCAACCGGCCCACCGTCGGCACCGACGAGCAGGGCATGCGGCGCGTCACCTGGCCGACCACGCGCATCGCGGTCGCCTCGCCCCCGGGTCTCGACCGCGACGTCGTGCTCGTGCGGGGCATCGAGCCCAACATGCGCTGGCGGCAGTTCTGCGCCGAGCTCCTCGCCGCCGTCGACGAGCTGGGCGGCACGATGGTCGTCACCCTCGGAGCGCTCCTCGCCGACTCCCCGCACACCCGGCCCATCCCCGTCTCCGGGACGGCGTCCGAGCCCGAGCTGGTCGACAGCCTGAAGGTGGACGAGTCGACCTACGAGGGCCCGACCGGCATCGTCGGCGTGCTGCAGGACGCGTGCATGCGTCTCGACGTGCCGTCGGTGTCCTACTGGGCCGCGGTGCCGCACTACGTCGCCCAGCCGCCGTGCCCCAAGGCGACCCTCGCGCTCGTCAACCACCTCGAGGACCTGCTGGGCGTCTCCATCCCGCTCGGCGACCTGCCCGAGGACGCCCGGGCGTGGGAGCGCGGTGTCGACGAGCTCGCCGAGGAGGACGAGGAGGTCGCGGAGTACGTCCGCGCCCTCGAGGAGAGCCGCGACACCGCCGACCTCCCGGAGGCCAGCGGCGAGGCGATCGCCCGCGAGTTCGAGCGCTACCTCAAGCGCCGCGGCGGCGCGGAGGGCTAGAGGACGACGCCGAGGGCGGCGTCGACGACCTGGCGGACGACGCGGGCGGCGTCGGGGTCCGACGTGTCGGCGAGCCCCGTCGTGCCGAGGGTCGCGTCGACCCAGTCCTGCACGACCGCCAGGGCGGTCGGGGCGTCGAGGTCGTCGGCGAGGGCGGCGAGCACGCGCTCGACGACCGGCCCGGCCGGGGCGCCCGCCCCGAGCGCGACGGCCTTGCGCCACGACTCGAGGGTGCGGCCGGCGGCCCACAGCAGGTCGTCGGTCCACTCCCAGTCGGAGCGGTAGTGGTGGGCCAGCAGCACGAGACGGATGGCCATGGGGTCGACGTCGCTGCGGCGCAGCTGCGAGACGAAGACGAGGTTGCCGCGCGACTTCGACATCTTCTCGCCGTCGTAGGCCACCATCCCGGCGTGCACGTAGGCCCGGGCGAACGGGTGGGCCGGCACGGCGACCTGGGCCTCGGACGCGCACATCTCGTGGTGCGGGAAGACGAGGTCGCTGCCCCCGCCCTGCACGTCGAACGCCGAGCCGAGGTGGCGCAGCGCGATGGCGGTGCACTCGATGTGCCAGCCCGGCCGGCCCCGGCCCCAGGGGCTCTCCCACGCCGGCTCCCCCGGGCGCTCGGCGCGCCACAGCAGGCAGTCCAGCGGGTCGCGCTTGCCGGCGCGGTCGGGGTCCCCGCCGCGCTCGCCGAAGATGGCCCGCATGGTGGCGCGGTCGGCGCCCGACACCGTGCCGAAGCCCGGGTCCGCCGCGACGGAGAAGTAGAGGTCGTCGTCGACGCGGTAGACGGCGCCCGCCTCCGCGAGCCGCTCGACGAGCTCGATCACCCACGGGATGGACTCGACGGCGCCGACGTAGTGCGCGGGCGGCAGGACGTGCAGCGCCTCCATGTCCTCGCGGAACAGCTGCGTCTCCCGCTCCGCGATGTCCACCCAGCTCACGCCCACCTTGTCGGCGCGCTCGAGCAGCGGGTCGTCGACGTCGGTCACGTTCTGGACGTAGGTGACCTCGTGGCCGGCGTTGCGCCACGCGCGCACCAGCAGGTCGAACCCGACGTACGTCGCCGCGTGACCCATGTGGGTGGCGTCGTAGGGCGTGATGCCGCAGACGTAGAGGCGCGCGGGCCCGTGGGGCTCCGTCGGCGCGAGGCGGCCGGTGGCGGTGTCGTGGAGCGAGACCCGCGGGCCCGTCACCGGGAGGGTCGGGACGTCGGGAGCAGACCACGCACGCATGCTCGGAGCCTATCCGGACCGCCGACCCGTCAGAACGGCGGCCACGGGATGACCGGCCAGTCCTCGCCCGGACCGGGCAGGTGCCCGTCGTCGAGCAGCGCCCGGCAACGGGCGCGGGCGGCGACCACCTCGAGCGGGGTGACCAGGCGGCGCAGCCGCTCGCCGAGCTCGCCGCCGAGGTCGGCCTCGAGCCGCTCCAGCACGGCGACCTCGTCGGGGAGCAGGGCCTCACCGGCCCAACCCCACAGCACGGTGCGCAGCTTCGGCTCCTCGTGGAAGGTCAGGCCGTGGTCGACGCCGTACCGGTGGCCGTCGGCCATCTCCAGCACGTGCCCGCCCTTGCGGTCGGCGTTGTTGGCCACGACGTCGAGGACGGCCATGCGGCGCAGCGCGGAGGTGTCCTCGTGCACGAGCGCGACCGGCTCGTCGGCCGCGTCGAGACCGTCGAAGACGTGGTGCCACCCGGCCGGCACCTCGCCGGCCCGCACGACGTCGACCGCGGACTGCTCCGGGTCGGACTCCTGCCACGCCTGCACCATGCCCGGCCCGTGCGGACCGTCGCGCAGCACCGTCGGCGGCACGACGTCCCATCCCGTGGCGACGGACAGCTCGTACGTCGCGACCTCCCGGCCCGCGAGCGTGTGGTCGGGGAAGTCCCACAGCGGCCGCTCGCCGCGGACCGGCTTGTAGACGACCCGCGCGCCGGCGACCTCGCCGACGAACGTGGCGTTCGAGGCCGGCATCACGCGGCCCTGCAGGCGCAGCTCGCCCTCGAGGAGACGGGCCGTGCGCTGCTCGTCCGGCTCGCGGACCTCGCCGGGCTCGTGTGGCCCGCCGGCCTCGCCGGGCTCGTGGGGCTCGGGGCTCACGGGTCGCGGCGGCGGAAGCCGTTGGCCCGGACGCACAGGTGGCCGTCGGGGTCGATCGGCTCGGCGCAGAACGGGCAGGTGGGTCGGCCGGCCTCGACCACCGAGACGGCGCGCTGGACGAAGGCCCGGGCGGCGCCGGCGGAGACCCGCACCAGCAGGATCTCGTCCGGCTCGGGCTCGTCGATCTCCTCCTCCGGCTGGCCGGGGGTGATGAGCGCCTCCTCGGTGAAGGGGAAGACCTCGATGACGATGCGGTCGTCGGCCGGGTCCCACGACAGCGTCATGGTGCCGGCGCGGAACTCGTCCTCGATGGGCTGGTCGAGCGGGTCGTTGTCGACCAGGTCGACGGGCGCCAGCGCGGGCACGATCCCGGTGTGCTGGTCGCTGCCCATGACCTCGTCGAGGAGCTCGTCGACGCGCTCGGCGAGGGCGAGGACCTGCTGCTTCTCCAGGGAGACCGACACCACGCGCACGTCCGCGCGGGCCTGCAGGAAGAACGTGCGCGAGCCCGGCTCCCCCACCGTGCCGACGACGAAGCGGTCCGGGGGGTCGAAGCGGTGCACCACGGGAGGCATGCCAGCAACCTTAGGGGGCGGGTGGCGGGGCGTCGGGCCCGGCGCCGCCCCCCACGACCGCGTCCCCCGCGTCGGCGCCGGTGGCGCCCGCGCCGGACGCCGCGGGGGTGGCCGTGGCGGGCG
>NZ_JAHWBL010000053.1:0-23548 GCF_029493445.1 Nocardioides sp. ChNu-99
GGCGGAGCCCGCGCCCGCCCGGCAGCGCCGCCGCCGCGGCGCGCTGCTCCCGACCCTGGCGGTCGCGCTGCTCCTGCTGCTCGTCGGGACGGTCGTCGCCGGCGCGTTCCTGCTCGAGCGCGACCAGCGCGACCCGGGGACCGGCCCCGCGCCGGTGACCCCGACCGCGGGCGGCGCCGGTGGGAGCGGCTCCGTCGACGGCGTGGGCAGCACACCGTCCGCGGACCCGTCGGCGCCCCCGGTGCCGGAGCCGCGTGACCTCTCGCCCCTGGGTCGCGCGAGCGCGACGGACACCGCCGCCGACGGGGTCGGCCTGGACGGCACCCCGGTCAGCTACCGGCCCGCGAACCTGGTCGACGGCGACGCGACCACCGCGTGGCGCGTCGCCGGTGACGGCACCGGCGAGACCCTCACCGTGACGTTCGACGAGGACGTCGTGGTGACCTCGGTCGGCCTCGTCAACGGCTACGCCAAGACCGACGTGGACGCCGACGGCGCGCGCGTCGACTGGTACGAGCGCAACCGCGTGGTCACCCGGGTGCGGTGGTCCTTCGACGACGGCCGCCGCGTGGAGCACGACCTCGAGCGCGACCGCGGCCTGCAGCGCCTCGCCGTGCCGGCCACCCGGACCGGGACGGTGCACGTGGAGATCCTCGCCGTGTCCGGCCACGCCGGGGCCGACCGGACACCGGTGAGCGAGCTCGAGCTGCTGGGTGCGCCCGCGGCCGACCTGGAGGACCGCCCGACGTCCTGAGGAGCCGGCTCAGAGGGTGGCGAGCACGCGGGCCGCGCGCTCGGCGTCCGCGCGGGTGACGTCGAGGTGGGTCACGAGGCGCACCGTGCGGGCGCCGACCGCCGACACGAGCACACCGGCGGCGCGGGCGGCGGCCACGTGGGCCGGCGCGTCGGGCACGTCGCGCACGACGATGTTGGTGGCCACGCCTGCGGGGTCGACACCCCAGGCCTCCGCGAGCAGCCGGGCGTGGGCGTGGTCGTCGGCCAGCCGCTCGACGTGGTGGTCGAGGGCGTGGAGGCCCGCGGCGGCCAGGACACCGACCTGCCGCATCCCGCCGCCCATCCGCTTGCGCCACACGCGACTCTCGGTGATCGCGTCCGCGGAGCCGACGACGAGGGAGCCGACCGGCGCACCCAGGCCCTTGGACAGGCACACCGCGGCGACGTCGACGAGTCCGCCGTACGTCGCGAGCGGGACGCCCGTGGCGACGTGCGCGTTCCAGATCCGCGCGCCGTCGAGGTGGACGCCGACGCCGTTCGCCCGCGCGAAGGCGCTCAGCGCCTCGAGGTCGGCGAGCGGCACGACGGTGCCGCCGGCGAAGTTGTGGGTGTTCTCCACCGCGATCGCGGTGGTCCGCACGAAGAACGGCCCGAGGTCCGGGGCGAACATCGACGCGACCGCGTCCAGGTCGACGCCGCCGGTCGGGTGCGACCAGGTGCGCATCGTCAGCCCCGTGTAGGCGCCGTGGGCGCCCAGCTCGGCCCGGGCGACGTGCGCCTGCGCCTCGCAGAGCACCTCCTGGCCGACCCCGACCAGCGTGCGGAGCGCCAGCACGTTGGCCATCGACCCCGTGGGGCAGAACAGCGCGGCCTCGTGGCCGAGCAGCGCGGCGACCCGCTCCTCGAGCGCCCGCACCGTCGGGTCCTCGCCGTACACGTCGTCACCGACCTCCGCCCCGGCCATCGCCCGGCGCATCGCCTCGGTGGGCCGCGTCAGGGTGTCGGAGCGGAGGTCGACGACGGGGCCGTCGGGTCGGTCGGTGCCGGCGTCGGCCGCCATCAGTCGCGCGGGGTGGCGCGCAGCATCTCCGCGACGAGGAAGGCCAGCTCGAGGGACTGCACGCGGTTGAGGCGCGGGTCGCAGACCGACTCGTAGCGGTTGCCGAGGTCCATCTCGGCCAGCTCCTCGCCGCCGCCGACGCACTCGGTGACGTCGTCACCGGTGAGCTCGACGTGGAGGCCGCCGGGCCAGGTGCCCAGCGCGCGGTGCACGTCGAAGAAGCCCTGCACCTCGTCGATGACGTCCTCGAACGCGCGGGTCTTGTAGCCCGAGCTCGCCGTGAACGTGTTGCCGTGCATCGGGTCGCAGACCCAGGCGACCTGCAGGCCGGCGGCCGTGACCTTCTCGACCAGCTCGGGCAGCCCGTCGCGGATCTTGCCCGCGCCGAAGCGGGTGATGAAGGTGAGGCGGCCCGGGATGTTCTCCGGGTTCAGCTTGGCGGCCAGCGCGATCGCGTCGTCGGCGCTCGTCGTGGGGCCCAGCTTCACGCCGATCGGGTTCTTGATGTGGCTCAGCAGCTCCACGTGCGCGCCGTCGAGCTGGCGCGTGCGCTCGCCGATCCACACGAAGTGGCCCGACACGTCGTAGGGCTGCTCGGTGCGCGAGTCGATGCGCGTGAGGGCGTGCTCGTACTCCAGCACGAGGGCCTCGTGGGAGGAGTGGAAGTCGACCTTGTGGAACTCGACGGGGTCCGCCCCGATGGCCGACATGAAGTCGAGCGCGCTCTGGATCTCGCCCGCGAGGGCCTCGTAGCGCTGCCCGATGGGCGAGCTGCGCACGAAGTCGGTGTTCCACGTGCTGACCTGGCGCAGGTCGGCGTACCCGCCCGTGGTGAAGGCGCGCACGAGGTTGAGCGTCGCGGCCGAGGCGTTGTAGACGTCGACGAGGCGCTGGGGGTCCGGCACCCGGGAGGCCTCGGTGAAGTCGTAGCCGTTCACCGCGTCGCCGCGGTACGCCGGCAGGGTGACGCCGTCGCGGGTCTCGAGGTCGGAGGAGCGCGGCTTCGCGTACTGACCCGCGAGGCGCCCGACCTTCACGACCGGCACCTTGGCGGCGTACGTGAGCACGACCGCCATCTGCAGGAGCACGCGCAGCTTGTTGCGCACGTTCTCGGCCGTCACGCCCGCGAACGTCTCCGCGCAGTCGCCGCCCTGGAGCAGGAACGCCTCGCCCCGCGCGACCGCGGCCAGCTTGGTCGTCAGGTCGTCGCACTCGCCGGCGAACACCAGCGGGGGCGCCGTCCGCAGCGTCGTCACGGCGGACTCGAGGGCGGCCGGGTCGGGGTACGTCGGCTGCTGCGCCGCGCCGAGGGCGTGGAGGGTGGACAGGTCGGGGATGCTCACCGTCCCAGGGTACGACGGCACGCACCGCCCGACGGAACCGTCGCGGCAGGCGGACAGCCCCGTCGGGCCGGGCTCAGTCCTCGAGGTGCTCGATGTCGCGGAACCCGGTGCGCTCCTGGCGCAGCGCGCGGTTGCCGAACCAGGTCAGCGCCCACAGCCCGACGCCGATGAGCAGCAGGACCCCGCCGATGCGCTACTGGATGAACTGCTCGGGCAGGCGCGCCCACGGGCCGACGAGGTAGGCGCAGGCGACGGCGCCGACGACGGGCAGCACGGTGGGCACGCGGAAGGCGCCCTCGGGGGTGGGGTCGCGCCGCAGCACGAGGACGCAGACGTTGACGACGGCGAAGACGGCGAGGAGCAGCAGCGCGGTGGTCCCGCCGAGGGCGCCGACGATGCTCGTGCCGTCCTGCAGGCGGACGTAGGTGATGAGGCCCATGGCCAGCAGGGTGGTGAAGACGATGGCCGCCCACGGGGTGCGCCGGCCGGGCAGCACGTGTCCCAGCGCCCGCGGCAGCACGCCCTGGCGGGCCATGCCGTAGACGAGCCGGCTCGCCATCAGCATGTTGATGAGGGCGGTGTTGACGACGGCGAACACCGTCAGGAACGGGAAGATGGTGTCGACCGGGATGCCCGGGGCGCCGATGCGCACCACGTCGAGGAGGATGCCCGCGTTCGGGTTCTCCGGGTTCGCGATGTCGTCGATCGGGATGACGAGCACGACCGTGACGGCTACCAGGATGTAGAGCAGGACGCAGATCCCCAGGCCGGTCAGCATCATCCGCGGGAAGATGCGCATCGGGTCCTTGGTCTCCTCGACCATGTTGACCGAGTCCTCGAAGCCGACCATCGCGAAGAAGGCGATCGCCGTCGCGACCGTGACCGCCGCGAACAGGTTCTTGTCGCCCTCGCTCTCGAACACCACGATGCGGCCGAGGTCGCCCTCGCCGCTGACCGCGGTCCACATGCCGATGCCGATGACGATCGCCAGCGCGAGGACGGTCACGAGCGTCAGCACCACGTTGAACTTCACGCTCTCGCCGACGCCGCGCAGGTTGATGAGCCCGAGCACCACGATGATGGCCAGCGCCGTGACGAGGGTGGCCACCGTGCCCGTCGGGACGCCGCCGAACACGCCGTCGAGACCCTGCAGCAGGTTCGTGGCGACCAGGCTCGAGGAGGTCGACGCGCTCGTGATGCCCGAGCACATGACCGTGAACGCGACGATGAACGTCACGAAGTGCATCCCGAAGGCCTTGTGCACGTAGAGCGCCGCGCCGGAGGCCTGGGGGTACTTCCTGACCAGCTCCAGGTAGGAGCAGGCCGTGACGGTGGCGATGGCGAACGCGACGACGAACGGCAGCCACGCGACGCCGCCGACCTGCCCCGCGACGCTGCCGGTGATCGCGAAGATCCCCGCGCCCACGATGTCGCCGATGATGAAGAGCAGGAGCAGGCCGGGCCCCATCACCCGCTGCAGGCCGGGCTCCTCCGCGGGCGTCGCCGCAGCGGCCCCACCCGCGGCGGTCGCACCCGTCTTACCGCCCGTCGCGCTGGTCCGCTCAGCCACGTGCTCCTCCGTCCCCGGCCCGAGGCCGGTCCTCCCGCGGGCCGGGGCACCCCTGTGCCCGGTCACGCGCTGCCACTGTGCTCCCCCGCGCCCGGTGGCGTCCACCGACGCCCGGGCCCCTCACGCCTCGTCCAGCCGGGCGAGGGCGGCGGCGGCCTCGTCGCGCTCGGTGCGCGCGGCCTCCACCGTCTCCTGGTGCTCGGCGCGCGCGTCCTCGGCGTCCGCCAGCTCGTCCTCGGTGCGGGCCTGGGCGTCCTGGGCCTCGACGAGCAGCGCCCGCAGCTCGTCGACGCGGGCCTGGGCCTGCATGCCGCGGGCCTCCAGCTCGTCGACCTCCGCGTCGAGGTCGGCCAGCTCCGCCTCGCTCGCGGCCAGGCGCTCCTCGGCGGCGGCGAGCGCCTGCTCCGCCTCCTCACGCACGCGCGCGGCCTCGTCCGGGTCTGGTACGACGTGCAGCCCCGGCCCCCGCCCCCCGCCGGCGCCGTCGGCGTCGTCGGCGTCGTCGCCGTCCGCGTCGTCGGCCTGGACGGGCGTGGCGACGTGCCCGGTCGCCCCCGGGACCGCGAGCGCGGCGTCGACGTCGACGGGGTCGAGGCCGGCGGTCTCGAGCGCGGCGGTCAGCAGGCCGGTGCGCACGGCCTCCCCGGCGCCGGCGTCGAGCATGGCGGCCGTGAGCGTCGCCTCGACCTGCTCCGCGACGGACTCGCTCACCCGGGTGCCGAGCTCGCGGCCCAGCGCCCGGGCCCGGGTCGTCGTGGTGGCCGTCAGCTGGCGGCGCTGGCGGGTGAACGCCCGGAGGTCGTCGGCCGAGAGCGAGTCCTGGGCCTCCCGCAGCGCGGCCCCGACCGACAGCAGGTCCTCGACCCGGGCGGGCTCGTGGCGCACCAGCTGGTTGACCAGCCACGCCGCGACCGACGGGCGGCGCAGCGCCTTCACGGCGCGCGAGAGCTCGACGTCCTCGCCCTTGAGCTCCTTGGCCCGTGCGTCCCGGGCGGCCGTGAAGTCACCCGGCGCCAGCGCGTAGAGCGCGTCGGCCTCCGTGACGACGGCGTCGGTCGGCTCCCCCACCGTCAGGCGTCCTCGTCGCCGGCGGGGTCGTCGAGGTCCTCGAGACCCTGCGCGATCGCCCAACGCGTCAGCTCGACCCGGTTGTGCAGCTGCAGCTTGCGCAGGGTGTTCTGCACGTGGTTCTGCACCGTGCGGTGCGACAGCACGAGCCGCTCCGCGATCTGCTTGTAGGACATGCCCTTCGCGACGAACCGGAGGATCTCCGTCTCGCGCTCGGTGAGCTGCGGCGCACCGTCGTCGGGGGCGTCGCCGCCGGAGATGCGGCGGAACTCCCCCAGGACGAGCCCGGCCAGGCCCGGCGTGAAGACGGTGTCGCCGGCGTGCACGCGGCGCACCGCGGCGATCAGCTCCTCCCGCGACGCCGACTTCACGAGGTAGCCGGTCGCGCCCGCCTTGACCGCGGCGAGCACGTCCGCCTGCTCGCCGGAGGCCGACAGGATGAGCACCCGCGCCGACGGGTCGTGGGCCAGCGCCTGTGCCGTCACCTCGACGCCGCTGGGCTCGGGGATCTGCAGGTCGAGCACGACCACCTGCGGGCGCGCGGCCTTGAAGCGGTTGAGGGCCTCGGTGCCGTTGGCGGCGACGGCGACGACCTCGAAGCCGGCGGCGACGAGGTCGCGCTCGACCGCGTCGCGCCACATCGGGTGGTCGTCGACGACCATCACCCTCGTCGCCGGTGCGCTCTGCTCCATCAGTCCCCCTCGCCGTGGTCCGCGTCCGGCCCGACCCTAGGGGGACCCGGGTCCGGCTGCCAGAAGGCGGCGGCGACGTCGACGCGCCCCGAGGGGCGCCGCGGGGTGCCCTCGGCGGCGTGCTCGACCGCCGAGCGGTCGCGGATCTGGGGCGGGTGCGAGCCGTCCGCCCGCACGACCCGCCACCACGGCACGCCCCCGCCGTCGCGCGCCAGGACCGAGCCGACGCGGCGCGGGCCGCTGCCCACCACGTCGGCGATCGCGCCGTACGTCGTCACGCGCCCCGGGGGGACGGCCTCGACGACCCGCAGCACGGCCTCGGCGAAGCGCTCGTCGGTGCTCATGGCGCCAGTCTCCCGGGTACGGCGGACGGAGGGGGCCGGCGCGGGCCGACCCCCTCCTCCTGCCCCCTCCACGAGGGAGCCGCCCGAGATCCTCCGGGTGCTCAGCCGAGCAGCCCCCGGAACGGCTCCGTGCCCGGGACGAGCGCGAGCCCGGCGATGCCCGAGTGCTGCTGGGCGTACGCCAGCTCGCGCGACAGGTCGCCCACGCCGTTGGACGCGGGCAGGGGCGCGAGGGCGAGCGTCGACAGGGTGCCGAGCGCGCGGCCCTGCGCGTCGAGGAAGCCCGAGCCGGAGTCGCCCGGCACGCCGGGGGTGAGGGTGTAGACCGAGTGGGTCCAGCCGCCACCGCTCTGGCCGAGGCTGAGACCGACCTTGGGCGAGAGCAGCTCGATGCCGGCGCGCAGGCTCGAGTTGCCGAAGGAGTAGACGGTGGAGCCGGCCGCCGCACCGTCGGTCGCGAGCGCGACGGGGCCGCCGTGGAAGGGCACCGACGGGTTGACGTCGCCGGCGTCCGCGGCGTCGACCTCGACCAGCGCGAAGTCGTTGTAGGCGCACGTGTCGGCGTCGGTCTCGCCCGTCGCCTCCATGGCCAGCCAGCTCGAGTAGACGAGCGTGCCGCCGCCCACCCGGGTGCCCGCCCCCAGCAGCGACCCGCCCTCGACGAAGTCGACGCGGGTGCCGAGCGGCAGGGAGCCCGCCTCGCAGCCGTCGGTGTCGGTCGCCTCCCCGGTGCCGGCGCAGTGCGCGGCGTACCCGACGTACGTCGCGCCGTCGGCGTCGGTGAAGACGAAGTTGCCGGTGCACTGGCCGCCCTCGGTGTACATCTGCACGCCCGGGTGGATGGCGGCGGTGTCCGCGTCGGCCCAGGTCGTGCGGGGCGCGGCGGAGGCGGACGGGGCGGTGGCGGTGCCGAGCGCGGCGGTGAGGGCGCCGACGGCGAGGACGGCGCCGGCGCGGACGGGGAGGGAGGTCCGAGAGGGGGTCATGTGGTGACGAACGACACACGTCGCGGCCAGTTACGCGGCGGTCTGCGCCCCGGGCCCCGGTCCTGCTGCCGGCCCGGACGCACCGGGGCCCGGCGAGCGTCGTGCTCGCCGGGCCCCGGTGCGGTGCGGCTGGTGCGGCTGGCTCAGTACGCCGGCTGGCTCGGGTCGATCTGGTTGACCCAGGCGACCACGCCGCCGCCGACGTGGACGGCGTCGTCGTACCCGGCGCCCTTGATCACCGCGAGGGCCTCGGCCGAGCGCACGCCGCTCTTGCAGTGCAGGACGACCTGGGTGCCCGAGTCGACCGACGGGAGGTCGGCGAGCGCGTTGCCGTTGAGGAACTCGCCCTTGGGGATGAGGACGGAGCCGGGGATCTTGTTGATCTCGTACTCGTTGGGCTCGCGCACGTCGACGAGCACGAAGTCGCGCGTGCCCTCCTCGCGCTCCTTCAGCATGTGCTCGAGCTGCACGACGGAGATGGTCGAGCCGGCGGCCGCGTCGGCGGCCTCGTCGGAGACCGCGCCGCAGAACGACTCGTAGTCGATGAGACCGGTGACCGTCGGGTTGTCCCCGCAGAGCGCGCAGTTGGGGTCCTTGCGGACCTTCAGCTTGCGGTACTCCATCTCGAGGGCGTCGTAGATCATCAGCTTGCCCACGATGGGCTCGCCGGCGCCGGTGAGCACCTTGATGGCCTCGTTGACCTGGATGGAGCCGATCGACGCGCAGAGCACGCCGAGCACGCCGCCCTCGGCGCACGAGGGGACCATGCCCGGCGGGGGCGGCTCGGGGTAGAGGCAGCGGTAGCAGGGCGCCTCGGCCGAGGTGCCGTCCTCGTCGACCGCGTGGGGCCAGAAGACCGACGCCTGGCCGTCGAAGCGGTAGATCGAGCCCCACACGTAGGGGATCTTCAAGAAGTACGCCGCGTCGTTGACCATGTAGCGCGTCGCGAAGTTGTCCGTGCCGTCGACGATGAGGTCCCAGCCCTCGAAGACCTGCAGCACGTTGTCGTTGTCGAGGCGCTCCTCGTAGACGACGACGTCGACGAGCGGGTTGATCTCCTGCACCGACTCCTTCGCCGACTGCGCCTTGGGCCGCCCGACGTCGGACTGGCCGTGGATGATCTGGCGCTGCAGGTTCGACTCGTCCACCTCGTCGAACTCGACGATGCCGAGGGTGCCCACGCCGGCCGCCGCCAGGTACATGAGCGCCGGGCTGCCGAGACCGCCGGCGCCGATCACCAGCACCTTGGCGTTCTTCAGCCGCTTCTGCCCCGTCATCCCGACGTCGGGGATGATCAGGTGGCGGCTGTAGCGGCGGACCTCGTCGACGGTCAGCTCGTCGGCCGGCTCCACGAGTGCAGGGAAGGACAACGGGTTCTCCTCGTCCGGGACGGAGCCCCGCGAGGGGCCTGGTGATCGGCCAACACCGACCGCGGTCCCCATGTTCCCGCCGCCCGCCCCGACCGCCCCGCAGCCGTCCGTCATCCGGACGGTAGGCTCGGGCGCCGCGGCCGTGCCGCAGGGAGATGGAGACGAGGAGAACGACGTGGGCATCGGAGACTTCGCACTCGGCGGGGGCGCACGCCCCCGCGGCGGTCGGCTCCCCCGGAGGGAGCGCCGCGCGCAGCTGCTGGAGTCGGCGCTGGAGGTCTTCGTCGCGCAGGGCTACCACGCCGCGGCGATGGACGACATCGCGGAGCGCGCCGGGGTCTCCAAGCCCGTCCTCTACCAGCACTTCCCGGGCAAGCTCGACCTCTACCTGGCGCTGCTCGACGAGTCCTGCGCCGCCGTGATCGCGCAGTGCCGCGAGGCGCTCTCCTCCACCGGCGACAACAAGCTGCGCGTCACCGCCGCCATCAAGGCGTTCTACGACTACGTCGCGGCCGAGACGGGCGCGTTCCGGCTCGTCTTCGAGTCCGACCTGACGAGCGAGCCGGCCGTGCGCGCCCAGGTCGAGCGCGTCACCTCCGAGACCGCCGAGCTCGTCGCCGACGTGATCCGCGACGACACCGGCCTGCCCGACGAGGCCGCGCGGCTCCTCGCCGTGTCGCTGGTGGGAATGGCGCAGGTCAGCGCCCGGTTCTGGCTCTCGGAGACCTCCGGCATCACGATCCAGCAGGCCGTCGACCTCGTGTCGGGCCTCGCCTGGCGCGGGATCCGGGGCTACCCCAAGCACGACGAGCACGAGGACGGCACGCCGGCCTGAGCGGTCGTCGTACCGGCAGCGTCACCGCACCGCCCGACCCACCCGCACCACCCGTCCGACCGACCGTCCGGGCCGCCCGCGGCCCCGACCAACCTGCGGAGGAACCCCATGGAGATCAAGATCGGCGTCCAGCACGCCCCGCGCGAGATCGTCGTCGAGACCAACCTCGAGGCCGACGCCGTCGCCGACCTCGTCCGCGGCGCCGGCGACCTGCTCGAGCTCACCGACACGAAGGGCCGCCGCGTGATCGTGCCGGTCGCGAAGCTCGCCTACGTCGAGATCGGCTCGCCGAGCGTCGGCGCCGTCGGCTTCCGGGGCTGAGCCCCCGCGGGGTGCCCGGTCGCCGCGGCGTCCGGGCGCTCCGCTCCCCCGGCCCTTGCGGCCTCCCACCACGCCACCAGCCGGTCGACCACGGGTCCCGGCGAGCGCACCCAGCGCACGTGGTCGTTGCTGCCGCCCTCGGGCACGTCCCGCGTGCGGTACGTCCAGTGCGTCACCCGCGCGGCGTCGCCCGCCCACCGCGTCGCCAGCACCCGGTTGGCCCGCTCGGGCGCCATCCGGTCGCCCTCGAGCGTCACCGACAGCACGGGGCCGCCGAGCCCCCGCCCGGTCCGGTACGGCGGGCGCCCCGTCAGCGCCATCCAGGCCCACTCGCGCATGAGGGTCCGTCCGCCCGGCCCGCCGAACAGCGGTCGCGGGTGGTGCCCGACGAGGGCCGTGACGGCCGGCACCAGCGCGGCGAGCGCGACGATGCCCGGCCCGCGCCGCGGGTAGAGGACGTGGTGCGGCAGCGACGCGCCGACGAGCACGAGGCCGTCGGCCGGGTCGCGCGTCAGCTGGTGGCCGACCGCCATCTGCCCGCCCATGCTGTGGCCGAGCAGGAGGACCGGCCGGTCCTCCTCGGCGGCCCGCCGGCGCGCCACCGCGGCGGCCATCTCGTCGATCTCGTCGGCGTAGCCCCAGTCGTGCGCGCGCGACGCGCGGACGCCGTCGGCCTCGTGGCCCCGGCGCGGCAGCGTCTCCGCCTCCCAGCCCCGGGCGCGGATCTCCTCGACCAGCGGGCGGTAGTAGCCCGACCCGATCGCCATCGCCGGCGCGACGAGCACGACGGGCGGCAGCGGCGTACCGGGGGCCTCCCCGGCGGCCGGGCGGGCCGGCGGGCCGGTGGGTGGGCGGCTCAGTGGGCCAGCCCCAGCTTCGTCATGCGGGCGGCGTGCTGCTCCGTCATGCGGGTGAACATGCGGCCGACCGCGGCCAGGTCGAGGCCGGCGTCGGCCACTCCCCCGGCGAGCAGGGCGGAGAGCGCGTCGCGCTCGGCGGCCACGCGCTGGGCCTGGGTGAGCGCCTCCCCCATGAGGCGGCGACCCCACAGGGCGAGGCGGCCGGCGAGCCGGGGCTGCGTCTCGAAGGCGGCGCGCACGCGGTCGACCACGAACTCGGAGTGCCGGGTGTCCCCCAGCGTGGCGATGACGAGGTCGCGGGTGGCCGGGTCGAGGAACGCGGCGACCTCGCGGTAGAAGTCAGCGGCGAGCCCGTCCCCGACGTACGCCTTGACGAGGCTCTCCCACCAGTCGGCGGGGGCGGTGTGGCGGTGGAAGTCCTCGATGGGCCGCCGGAACGGGGCCATGGCCTCGAACGGGTCGGCCCCCAGCTCGACGAGCCGCTCGCGCAGCGCGTCCAGCTCGGCGAGCTGGCTGGCCGCGAGGGTGGCGAGCTCGAGCTTGTCCTCGAGCGTCGGCGCGAGCTTGGCGTCCTCCGCCAGGCGCTCGAACGCGGAGATCTCGCCGTACGCCACGGCGCCCAGGAGGTCCACGACCGCGGCCCGGTACACCGGGTCCTCGAGCGCGGCGGAGGGGGCGCCGGCGGGGGAATCGCTCATGCGGCGCAGCCTAGGCGATACACTGGGTGGCACCGAGCGCACCCCGCGCCCCTCCTGAGCCCCACCCGGACCCCCGGACGGCCGACGCGGGACCGCACCCGGTGATCGGCGGGACGTCCCCGCCGGCATGTGCGTGGCAGACCTCTTTCTCCCGCCGCAACCGCAAGCCCCTCCCGGCGCCGCGGGCGGCGCGCGTCGACGGGTCGGCCACACCGACCTGCTCACGAAAGCGAAGAGGACACTGACCACCACCTTCCGCACGCTCGGCGTGCACCCGCAGATCTGCGACGCCCTCGAGCGCGCCGGCATCGTCACCCCGTTCGCCATCCAGGAGATGACCCTCTCGGTCGCGCTGGCCGGCACCGACCTCATCGGCCAGGCCCGCACGGGCACCGGCAAGACCCTCGCCTTCGGCATCCCGGTGCTCCAGCGTTGCGTCGCCGCCGGCGACCCCGGGTACGACGCGCTGCCGGCCGGCAAGCCGCAGGCCCTCGTCGTCGCCCCCACGCGCGAGCTCGCCCTGCAGGTGTCGAACGACCTCAAGCTGGCGGGCACCGACCGCGGCATCCGCGTGCTGACCGTCTACGGCGGCGTCGGCTACGAGCCGCAGCTCGAGGCGCTCGAGAGCGGTGTCGACGTCGTCGTCGGCACCCCCGGCCGCCTGCTCGACCTCGCGAACCGCCGCGCCCTCGACCTGTCGCACGTGCGCTCGCTCGTGCTCGACGAGGCCGACGAGATGCTCGACCTCGGCTTCCTGCCCGACGTCGAGCGGCTGCTCGCGAAGACGCCGGACTCGCGCCAGACCATGCTGTTCTCCGCCACGATGCCCTCGGCGATCGTCGCGCTGGCCCGCATGCACATGCGCACCCCCATGAACATCCGCGCCGAGTCGTCGTACGAGAACGCGACCGTGCCCGCGACGGCGCAGTTCGTCTACCAGGCGCACGACCTCGACAAGCCCGAGATCATCGGCCGCATCCTGCAGGCCGAGGTCTCCGACAAGGTCATCGTCTTCACCCGCACGAAGCGCCAGGCGCAGCGGGTGGCCGACGACCTCGCCGAGCGCGGGTTCGCCGCCAGCCCCCTGCACGGCGACATGGCGCAGGCCGCGCGCGAGAAGGCGCTGGCCAAGTTCCGCGAGGACAAGCTGCGCGTGCTCGTCGCGACCGACGTCGCGGCCCGCGGCATCGACGTCGCCGGCGTCAGCCACGTCATCAACTACACGTGCCCCGAGGACGACAAGACCTACGTGCACCGCATCGGTCGCACCGGCCGCGCCGGCGCCACGGGTGTCGCCGTCACGTTCGTCGACTGGGCCGACGTGACGCGCTGGAAGGTCATCAACAAGACCCTCGACCTGCCGTTCGACGAGCCGGTGGAGACCTACTCGACCTCCGCCCACCTCTACACCGACATGGGCATCGCCGAGGGCACCAAGGGCCGCATCGTGCCCGAGAAGCCCCGGGAGCCCCGCGAGTCCCCCTCGCGCGAGCCGCGGGAGCGCCGCCAGGGCGACCGCCCGACCGGCAACCGCAACCGCACGCGCACCCGGACCCGCAGCGGCCAGGCCGTCGACGGGGACGCGCCCACCACCGGGGCGGGCACCGGGGCGGCCACGACCGTGACCGCTCCCGCCGCAGGCCCGACCGAGGGCGGCAGCGAGGGCGGTGGCGAGGGCGGCGCCCCGAAGCGTCGTCGCCGTCGCCGCTCCCGCGGTGGCGCCGGTCGTCCGGCCGGCGAGTCGGCGGGCGAGGGCTCGAACGCCCCCGCCCCGGCCGCGGCCACCGACGCCTGAGCGACCACGCCGGCAGCACAGCCGCACGCACCGAGGCCCGGTGCCCGACCACCCCGGTGGTGCGGGCACCGGGCCTCGGTGCGTGAACGGTCCGGGCCGGTCAGCGCGCGCGGGCCCCGCGCTCCACGAGGGCGCCCGCGACGGCGCGGTAGGCCTCGGCGCCCTTCGTGCTCCGCGCGGTGGCGAGGATGGAGCGGCCGCGCGCCGGCGCCTCGGCGAACCGGATGGTCTTCGGGATCGGCGGCTCGAACACGTCGAGCTCGAAGGTCGAGGGGATGGACTCGAGCACGGCGCGCGCGTGGGTGGAGCGTCCGTCGTACAGCGTGGGGAGCACGCCCCACACCTCCAGCCCCCGGTTCGTGAAGCGCCGCACGTCGTGGACGGTGTCGAGCAGCTGCGAGACCCCGCGGTGCGAGAGCGTCTCGCACTGCAGCGGGATGACGACGCCGTCGGCGGCCGTGAGCGCCGCGACGGTGAGCACCCCCAGCGAGGGCGGGCAGTCGAGCAGCACCCAGTCGTGCTCGACGCCGTCGTCGGCCAGCTGCTCGAGCACGGCGCGCAGCACCTGCTCGCGCCCGGTGCGGGTCAGCAGCTCGGCCTCGGCGCGGGCGAGCTCGATGGTGGCGGGCAGCAGGTCCACGCCGTCCTCGGTGGCGAGGATCGCCTCCTGCGCGGGCAGTCCGGCGGTCAGCACCTGGTGCACGGAGACGTCGAGGTCCTCGGGGTCGACGCCGAGGGAGAAGGTGAGGGAGCCCTGGGGGTCGAGGTCGACGACCAGGACGCGGTGCCCGAGCTCGGCGAGCGCCGCCCCGAGGGAGGCCACGGAGGTCGTCTTGGCGACGCCGCCCTTCTGGTTCGCGATCGCGAGAACGGTGCCCATGGCGCCCCATCATGCACGAGCAGCGGGGCCCCGCACGGGATGCGGGCGGACCCGTCATGATGCGGACATGACCAGCACCTCCCCCGCACCCGCCCCTGCCCCCCGCCCCGGTACGACGGGGCGCACCACCGCCGTCGTGACCGGCGGGACCGTCGGCATCGGCCGCGAGTTCGCCGAGCAGCTGGCCGCCCGCGGGCTCGACCTCGTGCTCGTCGCCCGCGACGAGGCGCGGCTCGCGCAGGCCGCCGACGAGCTCGCGCGGCGCCACGGCGTCCACGTCGAGACGCTGGCCGCCGACCTGGCCGACCGCGCCGACGTGGACCGCGTCGCCGCCCGCCTGGCCGACCCCGCCCGCCCCGTGGGGTGGCTGGTCAACAACGCCGGCTTCGGGCTCAAGGAGCGGTTCCTCGACGCCGACGTCGAGGCGGAGCAGGCCATGCTCGACGTGCTCGTGACCGCGGTCCTCCGCCTCACCCACGCGGCCCTGCCCGGGATGGTGGAGCGCGGCGGTGGCACGGTCGTCAACGTCTCGAGCGTCGCCGCGTTCCTCCCCCGGGGTACCTACGGCGCCGCGAAGGCGTGGGTGAACCGGTTCGGGGTGTGGGCGGCGCAGGAGTACGGCCCGCACGGCGTGCGGGTGACGACGGTCTGCCCCGGCTTCGTGCGCACGGAGTTCCACGGCCGGATGGGCGTCGAGCGGGGCTCGGCGCCGCGGGCGCTGTGGCTGCAGCCCGAGGTGGTCGTGCGGGAGGCGCTCGCCGCGGTCGAGGCGAACCGGGCGCTCGTCGTGCCGACGCGGCGCTACCGGGCGCTCGTCGGCCTCGCGCGCGCCGTGCCCACCCCGGTCCTGCTGCGGTTCCAGCGCCTGGGGCGCTGAGCCCGGCGGCGGCCCGGGACCCTCAGACCGGTGCCCGCCCGTGCCACAGCACCGGGGTGCCGGGCCGCCTCGCCGCCCGCGCGGCGTCGGCGGCCGCGGCCAGCAGGCGGGCGAGCTCGTCGGGGGCCGTCAGGTTGCACCCGAGGTCGTGGTCGACCTTGCCCGTGCCGTGGTAGTCGCTCGACCCGGTGACCACCAGGTCGAGGTCCCCCGCGATGCCCCGCAGCTCGGCGCGGGCGGCGGCGTCGTGGTCCTGGTGGTCGACCTCGACGCCGACGAGGCCGCGCTCGCGCAGGTGCGCCAGGCCCGCGGCGTCGAGCACGCCGGGGTCGTGGCGGCCCCACGGGTGCGCGACGACGCAGACGCCGCCGGCGCCGCGCACGACGTCGAGGACGTCCTCGAGCTCGACCGCGGCGCGGCCGTGGTACGCCGGTCGGCCCGGGCTCAGGTAGCGGTCGAAGGCCTCCGCGCGGGACGCGACGTACCCCGCCTCGACGAGCGCGTCCGCCACGTGCGGGCGCCCGACGGCCGCGGTGGGGCCGGCCACGCGCCGTACCGCCTCGACCGTGAGGTCGACGCCCAGGTGGCGCAGCCGGTCCACCATGCCGGGCACGCGGGCGTCCCGGCCCTCGAGCACGGCGCGCAGGCGGGCGAGCAGCGGGGGGTACGTCGGGTCGGGCAGGTAGGCGAGCAGGTGCACGCCGCGGCCGCGGAACCGGGTGCTGACCTCCATGCCCCGCACCAGCGCGACGCCGAGCGCCTCCGCCTCGACGGCCGCCGCCGCCCAGCCGGCGCTCGTGTCGTGGTCGGTCACGCCGAGGACGTCGATCCCCGCGGCGGCCGCGGCCCGCACCAGCTCGGCGGGCGTGTCGGTGCCGTCGCTGACGCTGGAGTGGGCGTGCAGGTCGATGCGCACCCCCCGACCCTAGGACCCCGGCGTCCGCGCGCCGCACCGGGAGCCCCCCGGCCGGCCTGCTCACCAGGTGGGGCGCTCACCGCCGAACGGCAGCTCGACGAGCGGCGGCCCGAGCCCGGAGACGTCGCGCAGGATCCAGTCGTCGCGCAGCAGGAGGATGGCCGAGGCCGGGCGCAGCACGAGCCACAGCCACCGTCCGAGCGCCTCGCCGGCCAGCACCGAGCGGTCGAAGCGCTCGTCGTCGCCGCTGGTGGACACCGTCCACAGGGGCACGGCCTGGGTGCCGATGCGCACGCGCACGTCGGGGGTGCCGCGGCCGACCTGGCCGCCCGGGTCGGGCGCCGTCGTCCCGGCGCAGCGGGCGCCGAGGCCCACGCCCGGCTCCTCCGCCACGACCAGCACCTCGACGGGCCCGTCCAGCGCGCTGAGGCCGGACGCACAGGTCAGGGTGGCCGCGGTGCTCGCCTCGTCGGCGCCCACGAGCGCGAAGTCGCTCACCTGCCAGCCGGGGCCCAGCGGCCACGGCAGGTACGTCGGGAACGCCGGGGTGCGGCGCAGCTGCTCGGCGAACGCGTCGTACGTGACCTCGTGGGGCCGCCACAGCGGGGCGGTCGGTCCGTGCGCGCCGCACGCCCACGTGCCCTGCCACTCCGTGACCGGGGACGGGCACCGAGGACATCCCGCGACGAGCATGCGTCCTACCGTGCTGTCCCGGGTCCGACGCCGTCAAGCACCGGGCGGGGGCGGGGTCAGGCGTTCCAGCGCAGCAGCACCTGCTGCTCGCGCTCGTGCCCGAGCTCGGTCAGCCGGGCCGTGTCGAGACGCAGCAGGCGGCCGTGGTCCGGCGGCAGCCCCAGCCACCGCGCGGCCAGCACGCGCAGCAGGTGGCCGTGCGCGACGAGCAGCACGTCGCGCTCCCGCACGTCGACGCGCGCCACGACGTCGGCGAGCACGGCGTCGCACCGCGCGCCCACCTGGGCCGCGGTCTCCCCGCCGGGCACGTCGCCGGTCCACACGGTCCACCCGGGGAGGTCCTCGCGGACCTCCGGCGTGGTGCGGCCCTCGAGGTCGCCGTAGTCCCACTCGACCAGCCGCTCGTCCACCTCGGCCGCCCCGAACCCGACGATCGCAGCGGTACGACGTGCCCGCGCCCGTGGGCTGGTCAGCGCCAGGGCCACGTCGCGCTCCGCCAGCCGGGGCGCCAGCGCCCGGGCCTGCTCCTCGCCCACCGGCGTCAGGGGCAGGTCGGTGACCGACGTGTGCCTCCCGTCGCGGCTCCACTCGGTCTCGCCGTGCCGCACGATGAGGATCGCCATGTCCCCGATCCTCCCCCGGGGCCCGCCGCGGGGCGCAGGCGGGCCGGTTGCAGGATGGGAGCATGTCGGACGCACCCTCGACCCCGGTCACCCCGCCCACCCCCGCCACGCCACGCGCGCTCGCGGACGCCTACCTGCACGCCGTCGGCGAGCTCGACCCGCTGGTCAGCAGCAGCATCGGCCTGGTCGAGCACGAGGACCGCCTCCCCGACCTGTCCCCCGACGGCGCGGCCGCCCGCGCGGACCTGGCGCGGCGCACGCTGGCGGACCTCACGGCGCTCGAGCGGGACGGCGCCGCGCACGACGAGCTCGAGGCGCGCTGCGCCCGCCTGCTGCGCGACCGCCTCGGGGTCGAGGTCGAGGCCTTCGAGCGGGGCGAGCACCTGCGCACCGTGCGCAACCTCATGGGTCCCGCCCAGTCGGTGCGCAGCACCTTCGACGTCATGCCGACCGCGACGGAGGAGGACTGGGCGACCGTCGCGCGGCGGATGAGCCGCGTCCCCGACGCCTACACGTCGTGGACGGCCGCGCTCGAGGAGGGCCGCCGCCGGGGCCTGCTCGCGGCGCCCCTGCAGGTCGAGACCCTCGTGGGCCAGCTCGACGCCTGGACCGCCGGGCCCGCGTCCTGGTTCCACGGCTTCGTGGCCGGCGGCCCGGAGACGCTGGGCGCCGAGCTGGGCGCCGCCGCCGACCGGGCGGCCGCCGCGGTCAGGGACCTGCGCGCCTACCTCGCCCGCACCTACCTGCCCGCCGCCGCCGGCACCCCCGACGCCGTGGGCGAGGACCGCTACGTCTTCGGCGCCCGCCGCGTCGCCGGGGCGACGATCGACCCGGCCGCGACGTACGCGTGGGGCTGGGAGGAGGTGCGGCGCATCCGCGCCGAGATGGAGGTGCTGGCCGACGAGATCCTCCCCGGCGCCTCGCCCGTGGAGGCCATGCGCCACCTCGACGTGCACGGCCGCGCGGTCGAGGGCGTCGACGAGGTGCGCGACTGGCTGCAGGCGATGATGGACCGCACCATCACCGAGCTCGACGGCACCCACTTCGACATCGCTCCCCCGCTGCGCACCGTCGAGGCGATGATCGCGCCCCCCGGCAGCGCCGCGGCGCCGTACTACACCCGGCCGTCGATCGGCTTCGCCCGTCCGGGCCGCACCTGGCTCCCGACGCTCGGGCGCACGCGCTTCCCGGTCTACGACCTCGTCAGCACCTGGTACCACGAGGGCGTCCCGGGCCACCACCTCCAGCTGGCCCAGTGGGTGCACGTCGCGCCGAGCCTCTCGACGTACCAGACGACGCTGGGGTCCTCCAGCGGCGCCACCGAGGGCTGGGCGCTGTACGCCGAGCGCCTCATGGACGAGCTGGGCCACCTCGACGCCGAGACGCGGATCGGCTACCTCGACGCGCAGGTCATGCGGGCCATCCGCGTCGTCATCGACATCGGCATGCACCTCGGCTACCGCATCCCCGACGACTCCCCGCTCGCCCCCGGCGAGACCTGGACACCCGCGCTGGCGCGCGAGTTCTTCGGGATGCACTCGGGGCGGCCGGGCGACTTCATGGACTCCGAGATCGTGCGCTACCTCGGCTGGCCCGGCCAGGCCATCAGCTACAAGCTCGGCGAGCGCGCCTGGCTGGCCGGCCGCGAGGCCGCGCGGGCCGCGCACGGCGACGCCTTCGACCTCAAGGCGTGGCACATGGCGGCGCTGTCGCTGGGCGCCCTCGGGCTCGACGACCTCGAGGAGGAGCTGGGCCGGCTCTGAGCCCGGTGCCGAGCCGGGCCCCGTCGGCTCAGCGCGGGACGAGCGCCCAGTAGTCGAGGTCGAGCAGCACGCCGGGGGCGTGCTTGCCGTCCTCGCCGCGCAGCGTCATCGTCTCGTCGCGGCCCTTGGTCGCGACGAGGCGCAGGCGCAGGGCACCCACGCCGGGCGCCGGCGTCTCGGCGACGTCGAGCACCTCGGACCACGCGTAGACGGTGTCGCCCGCGAACGCCGGGGCCGTGTGCGCGCCCGCGTTGATCGCGGCGACGAGCTGGGCGTTGGCGAGGCCGTTGAACGACAGGGCGCGGGCCAGGGAGATCACGTGGCCGCCGTAGACCAGGCGCCGGCCGTCGGGCCGGGCCTCCGCGTTGAAGTGCACCTTGGCCGTGTTCTGCCACAGGCGGGTGGCCATCATGTGCTCGGCCTCGGAGAGGGTGACGCCGTCGACGTGGTCGATGCGCTCCCCCACCTCGTAGTCACCGAGGCGGTGCGGCTCCCCGGCGGCGACCACGTCGTACGACGTGAAGTCGAGCCCGGCGGGCACGACGAGGTCCTCGACGGCGACGGCGTCGGCCAGCCGCGGCACGACGGTCTCCGGCGCCGGCGCCTCGGGGTCGCGCTTGTGCACCATCACCCACCGGGCCCAGTCGATGACGACCTCGCCCGCCTGGTCGGTGGCGGTCGAGCGCACCCACACCACGCCGGTGCGGCCGTTGGAGTTCTCCTTCAGCCCGATGACCTCGGACCGCGTGGACAGCGTGTCGCCGGGGACGACCGGGCGGTGGAACCGGCACTCGGCGTACCCGAGGTTCGCGACCGCGTTGAGCGACACGTCCGGCACCGTCTTGCCGAAGGCCACGTGGAAGGCCAGCAGCTCCTCCACCGGGGCGGGCGTCAGCCCGACCGAGGCGGCGAACCGCGCCGAGGACGGCACGGCGAAGCGCGTGGGGTAGATCGCGCCGTAGAGCGCGCGGTCGCCCTCGGTGATCGTGCGCGGCGTGGCGTGCTCGATCACCTGACCGAGGGCGAAGTCCTCGAAGAAGTTCCCGGGGTTGGTCTTCGGCATGCGGGTCATCATGACCGACGGCACGGCTCCCCGGCCACGAGGGTCGGCGGGGTGGGCGATGATGGGTCGCGGTGCCGGCACGGGCGGCGCCGCCGACCGGGCGGTCGGTGCGAGGACGGGGGAACGAGCGGTGGCGCAGTACCCGCAGGTGGGTGAGACGTTCGGGCCGTACCTGGTGACGGGCGTGATCGGCGAGGGCGGCATGGGCGTGGTGTTCGCCGCCCGGCAGGCCGGGCTCGACCGCACGGTCGCGCTCAAGGTGCTCGCACCCCACCTGGCCCGCCAGGCCGACTACCGGGAGCGCTTCGGGCGCGAGGCCGCCGCGCTCGCCCGGCTCGACTCCCCCCACGTCATCCACGTCTACGACCACGGCGAGATCGACGGCTGCCTCTACCTCGCGACGCAGTACGTCGGGGGCGGCGACCTCGGGCGCATGCTCGCCACCCACGGCGCGCTGCCGCTGCCGGCCGCCGCGACGATCGCCGCCCAGGTGGCCGACGCGCTGGGTGACGCCCACCGCGCCGGGATCCTCCACCGCGACGTGAAGCCGAGCAACATCCTGCTGCGGGCGGGGAGCAGCGACCCCTTCTCCTACCTCTGCGACTTCGGCATCGCCCAGGCCGCGGGCAGCGGGCTGACCACCGCCGGCGCGGTGGCCGGCACCATCTCCTACCTCGCCCCCGAGCGCTGCCGCGGCGAGGCGGCGACGCCGGCCGCCGACGTCTACGCCCTCGGCTGCGTCCTGGTGGCCGCCGTGACGGGCCACGCGCCGTACCGCGGCAGCGACGTCGAGGTCGGCGTGCAGCACCTGCAGGCCCCCGTGCCCCAGCTGCCGGGCGACCCCGTGGTGCTCGGCCCGCTCAACGAGGTCCTGCGCCGCAGCCTGGCGAAGGACCCGGCCCAGCGGTACGGCGACGCCACCGCGATGCGCGACGCGCTGCGGGAGGTCGCGGCGACCGCGCGCCGCCAGGGACCGCCGTCGGCACTCACCCCACCCGCCACCCCACCCGCCACCCCGCCGGCCGGCCCGACCCACCCGAACGGCGCCCTGCCCCCGCTGCCGCCCGGTGTGGGTCGCGGGACGGGCCACGGGACGGGCCACGGGACGGGCGGGAGCACCGCGTTCCCGCAGCCGGCCACCGGCGCCGGCCCGGGCGCCCCCGGGGGCGCCCGTCGCCGGGCCACCGCCTGGGCGGTCGCCGCGGTGGTGGCCGTGGTCGCGGTGACCGCGGTGACCGTGGGGCTGCTCGTCCGCGGCGGCGACGACGAGCCCGACGACACCGCCGCGTCGCAGGACGCCACCACGAGCGCCGGACCGGAGGAGACCGACGCCACCGACGACGCGAGCGACGAGCCCACCGAGCCCGCCGAGGACGCGACCGACACGACCGGCGACGACGGCGCGCCGGTCGCGGCGCCGTACCCCGCCGCCGCCACCGCCGACCCGGTCACCGGACCCACGATCGACGCGGGGGCGTTCACCTACCGCGTGCCGGAGGGGTGGGAGACGCAGGAGGCGTCCGCCTCGTTCACCTCGGTGGTGGTCGACGCCTCGCCCGAAGGGACCTTCGCCCACAACGTCAACACGGTCGAGGAGGCGGTGCCGTCCGGCACGACGCTCGGCCAGGTGATGGTGGGCTCGAGCCAGGCGCTGGAGCAGGTCGGCGCGACCGACGTCGAGATGGGCACCGTCGTGGGCATCGACGGCGTCAACGCCGCCTACCAGTCGGCGACGCTGCTGGCGCCCGGCGGCCAGCCCTACGACGTCCACCAGTTCATCACCGTCCGCGGCACCACGGTCCACACCATGACGATCAGCCAGGCGGCCGACACCCCGTCGGCGGCCTCCGAGGCCGAGGTGGGCGCGATCATCGCGACCCTGCGCTGGACCTCCTGAGCCGCCCGTCCCCGCCGCCGCCCGCGCGGCGCGGTCGGTGCGTTTGACGGGGACCGCCGTGGGATACGGTCGCCGGGCAGCACGGCCACGGGCCGACGCGTCCTCCCTCCCCCGACGCGTCCCCACCGGCGCCGGCACGCAGACGAGCGAAGGAGGCCGACGTGGCGAAGTTCCCCGAAGTGGGCGACAAGTTCGGCTCCTACCGCGTCACCGACCAGATCGGCCAGGGCGGCATGGGCGTGGTGTACGCCGCGGAGCAGGCCGGCCTCGGACGCACGGTCGCCCTCAAGGTGCTCGCTCCGCAGTACGCCGCCCAGGGTGACTACCAGGAGCGGTTCGTCCGGGAGGCCTCGGTGCTCGCCCGGCTCGACTCGGTGCACATCATCCACATCTACGACCACGGCGAGCAGGACGGCTGCCTCTACATCGCGACGCAGTACGTCACCGGGGGCGACCTCGGCCAGGCGATCAAGCAGGGCGAGGGCATGCCCGTGCGGGAGGCCGCCGAGATCGTGGCGCAGACGGCCGGTGGCCTGCACGACGCCCACAAGGCGGGCGTCATCCACCGTGACGTGAAGCCCAGCAACGTGCTCCTGCGCGACCGCAGCGACGACCTGCACGCCTACCTGTGCGACTTCGGCATCGCCCAGGGCGGCCAGCCCGGGCTGACGGTCGCCGGGTCGGTCGCGGGCACGATGGGCTACATGGCGCCCGAGCGGTGCCGCGGCGAGGCCGCGACGCCCGCGAGCGACATCTACGCGCTCGGCTGCGTGCTGTGGACCGCGCTGGCGGGGCGCCCGCCGTACCACGGCACGGACGTCGAGGTCGGGCTGGCGCACCTGAGCGAGCCCGTCCCCCAGTTCGTCGAGGGCGACCCGATGGCCCGCATCGTCAACGCCGTGCTGCGCCGCTCGATGGCCAAGGACCCGGCGGCCCGCTACCCCGACGCGGCGTCGATGCGCCGCGACCTGCGCACGGTCGTCGACCGCGCCCGCACCCAGCCCGAGCTGCGACTGGTGCCCGACCTCGGCGAGCCGACGCTGCCCGGCGCCCCCGCCGTGCGTCCCGCCGGGCGGGGCCCCGGCCCCGTCGGCGGCACGCCCAGCCGTGGCTCGAGCCCGTCCGGGCCCGGCCTCGGCCGGCCGACCGTGGGCACGGG
>NZ_JAHWBL010000054.1:0-23016 GCF_029493445.1 Nocardioides sp. ChNu-99
TCGCCGCCCGGACGGCGCGCGCCACCGGGCAGGGCGTGGCCCGGGCCGCCCGCGCGACGGGCCGGCTGGGGCGCTTCACCGTGACGCAGGCCCGCCGCGCGTCGCACGCCGAGGGCGCCGGCGCCAGCGGGCTGTCGCGCCTCATCGAGCTGCACGCGTTCAACGCGGCCGGGGACGCCGCCGTCGCGATCTCGCTGGCCGGCACCTTGTTCTTCCAGGTGCCCACCGGGGAGGCGCGCGGGCAGGTGGCGCTCTTCCTCGGCCTGACGATGCTCCCGTTCGCGATCGTGGCCCCGCTCATCGGGCCGTTCCTCGACCGCTTCAGCCACGGACGCCGCTGGGCCATCGGCGGCACGATGGCCATCCGCGCGTTCCTCTGCTGGGTGCTGGCCGGCGCGGTCGTCACCGGGTCCACCTGGCTGTTCCCCGCCGCGCTCGGCGTGCTCGTCGCGTCGAAGGCCTACGGCATCACGCGCAACGCCTCCGTGCCGCGCCTGGTGCCGCCCGACCTGACGCTGGTGAAGTCGAACGCCCGCGTCTCGCTCGCGGGGGTGGTCGGCGCCGGCGTGTCCGCGCCCCTGGCCGGCCTGGCGTCGCTGGCCGGGCCGGAGTGGTCGCTGCGCTATGCGTTCGCCGTGTTCACCGTCGCCACCATCCTCGCGATCCTGCTCCCCCGCCGCGTCGACTCCGCCCAGGGCGAGACCCACCTCGCGCTCGTGCCGGGCCCGTCCGCGCCGAGCATGGCGAAGGACCCGGGCAACCGGCGCAAGGCCGGCCTGCGGATGCCCGCGTCGGTCTCGTTCGCCCTGCGGGCCAACTGCGGGCCGCGGTGGCTGTCGGGCTTCCTCACGATGTACATGGCGTTCCTGCTCACCACGAACCCGTTCGACGGGTGGAGCACGGAGGTGCTCTTCGCCCTCATCATCGGCGCCGCGGGGCTCGGCAACACCCTCGGCATCGCCCTGGCCTCCCTGCTGCGCAACGTGAACCCGGCGCTCACCGTCGTGCTGGCCCTGGCCGCCGCGGCCGCCATGGCGACCCTCGCCGCGCTCTTCTACGGCGTGCTCACGCTGTCGCTGCTCGGCCTCACCGCGGGCCTCGCCCAGTCGCTGTCGAAGCTCTCCCTCGACTCCACCATCCAGACCGACGTGCACGAGCGGGTGCGCACCAGCGCGCTCGGCCGCTCCGACACGCTGCTGCAGCTGGCGTGGGTCGTCGGCGGGTTCGTCGGCATCGCGGTCCCCCTCGAGCCGGGACGCCTCGGGCTGTCCGTGGCCGCCGCCGTGCTCGTCGCCTGGGCCGTCTACGTGCTCGGCGGCCGGTTCCAGGCCCGCCGCCTCGCGCGCCGCGAGCCGGCCGCGGAGGGCACGCCGTACCCGCCCCGGGAGGGGAGCCGGCACGACGGGCTCGACGCCGACGGGCTGGACGCGGACGGGCTCGACGCGGACGGGCTGCCGCCGACGCAGCCGTGGGGCGTGCGCGACGCGGGCGGACCCGGCGTCAGCCGTTGAGCTCGAGCTCGTCCGCCAGCGCCCGCAGCAGCTTGGCGGTCGGGCCCGCGGTGCGCGGGTCGGGGTGGCGGCCGTGGCGGTAGCCCTCGCCCACCTTGTCGAGCAGCTGGATGACGTCCTCGACGATGGGGGCCATCTCGTCCGGCTTCTTGCGGGCGGCGCGCGACTGGTTGCGCACCACGGAGCTGGGGGCGTCGAGCAGCCGCACCTGCAGGGCCTGATCACCGCGGCGGCCCTGGGCGATGCCGAACTCCACGCGTGTGCCGGCCTTCAGGGTCGTGGTGCCCGCCGGCAGCGCGTCGGCCCGCACGTGCACGTCCTGGCCGGTGTCCGTGGACAGGAAACCGAAGCCCTTGGCCGCGTCGTACCACTTCACCTTGCCAGTCGGCACCGCTCCGACCCCTCTCTCGATCCACCCGGAGGCTCCCGGGACGCACGCAGGCCGGGCAACCGCCCGGCCTGTCGTCCAGCCTAACGCCCGGCCACCAGGGCGGTCGCGCGGGTTTCAGGCCCGGGCGGCGAGGTGCTCCTCGAGCCAGTCGGGGAAGGCGAGAAGGTCGGGCAGCACGACGTGGGTGCCCGCCGCGCGCAGCTCGTCGGCGGTGCAGCCGCCGGTCGGCACCGACACGCTCGTGGTGCCCGCGGCCAGGGCGCCCTCGACGTCGTGGACGTGGTCGCCGACGTACGCCGCCGCGCCCGCCGCCCGCAGCGGGTCGGCCTTCAGCACGCCCCAGACCCACCCCACGACCTCGTCGACGTCGAGCCCGAGGTGGTCGACGTGGCGCCGCGCGTTGGGCTCGTACTTGCCCGTGACGAGCAGCGTCCGGCCGCCGTGGCGGCGCACCGCGGCCAGCGCCTCGTGAGCCCCCGGCAGCGCGGGCACGCTGGCGACGGCGAGGTCCGGGTAGAGGGCGCGGAAGCGGTCGCAGGCGTCCGGGACGCGGGTGGCCTCGAGGTGGGGCGCGAGCAGCACGTCGAGGGGCGGGCCGAGGCGTTCGGTCATCTCCGCGACGGGCAGGTCCACGCCGAGCTCCTCGCCGAGCGCCCGCAGCACGGCCGCGAACCCCGGGACCGTGTCGATGAGCGTCATGTCGAGGTCGAACCCGACGACGAGCGGGGCGGCGGGGCGGGTCACGGCGACCAGGGTAGGTGCGGCCCCACCCGGTCGGCGCCCGGTCCGCGTCGACGGCAGCACGGCACCCGCCGCCGGAGGTAACGTTCACCGGTCCGCGATCCGCCTGCCCCTCGGAGCACCCCATGTCGACGACGACGTCCACCCCACCCTCCCCACCCGCTCCCCGCGCCCGCCGGTCCCCCGTCTCCATCGCCGTCTGGGTGGCCGTGGCCCTCGTCGGCGCCACCTGCTGGACCGTGCTGGCGCTGAGCCGCGGCGAGTCCGTCTCGGCCCTGTGGATCCTCTTCGCGGCGCTCGCGTCGTACGCCATCGCCTACCGCTTCTACGCCCGCTTCATCGGGCGGAAGGTGCTGCGCCTCGACGACCGGCGCGCCACGCCGGCCGAGCGGCTCGAGAACGGCACCGACTTCGAGGTGACCGACCGCCGCGTGCTGTTCGGCCACCACTTCGCCGCCATCGCCGGCGCCGGTCCGCTGGTCGGCCCGGTGCTCGCGGCGCAGATGGGCTACCTGCCCGGCACCGTGTGGATCATCGCCGGCGTCATCCTCGCCGGCGCGGTGCAGGACATGATCGTCCTGTTCCTCTCGATGCGGCGCGACGGCAAGAGCCTCGGCCAGATGGTGCGCGAGGAGATCGGCGTGGTCGGCGGCATCGCGGCGCTCATCGCCGTCTTCGCCATCATGATCATCATCCTGGCGGTGCTGTCGCTGGTCGTCGTGAACGCGCTCGCCGAGTCGCCGTGGGGCGTGTTCTCCATCGGCCTGACGATCCCCATCGCGCTGTTCATGGGCGTCTACCTGCGCTACCTGCGTCCGGGCCGCGTGCTCGAGACGACCGCCATCGGCGTCGTCCTGCTGCTGCTGGCGATCATCGGCGGCGGGTACGTCGAGAGCTGGGGCCTCGGCGAGGCGCTGACGCTGGACAAGGAGACGCTGACGCTGCTGCTCGTCGGCTACGGCTTCGTCGCCTCCATCCTGCCGGTGTGGATGCTGCTGACCCCCCGCGACTACCTCTCGACCTTCATGAAGGTCGGCGTCATCGTGCTGCTGGCGATCGGCCTCGTCCTCGCGCGCCCCGTGCTCGAGAACGAGAAGGTCACCGACTTCGCGACGAGCGGCGAGGGCCCCGTGTTCGCGGGCCAGCTCTTCCCGTTCCTCTTCATCACCATCGCCTGCGGCGCCCTGTCCGGCTTCCACGCGCTCATCTCGTCGGGCACCACGCCCAAGATGGTCGCCAAGGAGCGCCAGGTCATGATGATCGGCTACGGCGGCATGCTCATGGAGTCGTTCGTCGCCATCTCCGCCCTCATCGCCGCCTCGGTCATCGACCCGGGCCTCTACTACGCGATGAACGCCCCGCTCGGCGCGACCGGCGGCACCGCCGAGAGCGCCGCCGAGTTCGTCGCCGGCCTCGGGTTCTCCATCACCCCCGACGCGCTGACCACTGCGGCCGCACAGGTCGAGGAGGAGCTCATCTCCCGCACCGGCGGCGCGCCGACGCTGGCCTTCGGCATCTCGCTCATCTTCGACGAGGCGTTCGGCGGCGGGCTCGCGGCCTTCTGGTACCACTTCGCGATCATGTTCGAGGCGCTGTTCATCCTCACCGCCGTCGACGCCGGCACGCGGGTGGGCCGCTTCATGCTGCAGGACACGGTGGGCAACGTGTGGCCCAAGTTCGCCGACACCTCCTGGAAGCCGGCGGCCTGGGCGGCCTCCGCGGTGGTCGTCGCCTGCTGGGGCTACATGCTCTACGTCGGCGTCACCGACCCCCTCGGCGGCATCAACCAGCTGTTCCCGCTGTTCGGCATCGCCAACCAGCTGCTGGCCGCCATCGCGCTGACCCTGTGCGTGACGCTCTTCCTCAAGCACGGCTGGCTGCGCTACGTCTGGGTGCCGGCGATCCCCCTCGCCTGGGACCTCGTCGTGACCATGACGGCGTCGTACCAGAAGGTGTTCTCGTCGAACCCGAAGATCGGCTACTTCGCGCAGGCCGACACCTACCGCGAGGCCCGTGACGCGGGCGAGGTGCTGGCGCCGGCCGCCGACGCCGGGCAGATGGACACCGTCATCCGCAACTCGACCACCAACGGCGTGCTGCAGGCGGCGTTCGCCCTGCTCGTCATCGTCATCGTCGCCAACGCGGTGGTCATCTGGGTGCGGGCGGTGCGGGCGGGCTCGCTGCCGACCACCGAGGTGCCGGCGGTCCCGTCGACGATCGTGGCGCCGGCCGACTTCGTGGCCACGAAGGAGGAGAAGGCCGAGCTGGCCGCCTGGGAGGCCGAGCGACGCGAGAAGGCGGGGGCGGAGGCGTGAGCGCGCTCGCCGAGCGCACCCGCCGGGCCTGGTCCGGCGTGCGCTGGTACCTGCGGGAGGTCAGCGGCGAGGGCCGCTGGGACGCGTACGTCGCGCGCTGCGCCGCCGACGGCGTCGAGCCGGTGTCGCGCCGCGAGTTCGAGCGGCACCGCGACCACCTGCGCGAGCACGCCGCGGCGGGTCGCTGCTGCTGACGCCCCACCGCGGCCGCCCGGCCGCTGCACCGCCGACGGGCGGGCCCGTCCTGCGACGGGCCCGCCCGTTCGTCATCACTCCCCCGCGGCGCGCCCCGCGGTGACGGGCGCGTCGTACGACGTGTGGTGACGCTCGGGCGGGCAGCCCGGACCAGGCCGCGGGTCAGGCGCGGGCGGGGCGGCGCAGGAGGTAGCAGTCCATGACCCACCCGGCCTCGGCCTTCGCCGCGTCGCGGGCGGTGAGCACGTCGCCGAGCACGTCGCCGACGCGGCCGGCGACGAGGCGCTCGCCGGTGGCGGCGAGATTGGCGCCCCACCAGATCGTCCAGTCCTCCAGCCCGGCCAGGTCGAGGCCGGCGTTGAGCATCACCAGCACGTTGTCGGCGCCGGCGTCGACGGCCTCGCGCAGGCGCCGCCCAGTGGTGACGGTGATGGGCTGGCCGACCTCGTGCAGCACGATCCGGTGGGCCGCGGCGAGCAGCTGCAGGCTCGAGATGCCCGGCACCACCCGCACCTCGGCGCGCACGCGACCGCCCGCGAGCACCGCGTCGACGACGCGCAGCGTGGAGTCGTAGAACGCCGGGTCGCCCCACACGAGGAACGCCACGTCGCCGGGCCGCTCGAGCAGCAACTGCTCGTAGGCCGCGGTGCGGGCGGCGTGCCAGTCCGCGACGGCACCCCGGTACGCCGCCGCGTCACCCGCCACGCGCGCCGACCGGTCACGCTCGGGGTCGGGGACCTCGACGAGCTCCAGCCCGGGGGCGACGGCGGTGAGGAGGTCGCGCCGTACCGCCACGAGCGGGTCGTCCCCGCCGTCCGCGCGGGCCTTGCGGGGCGCCACGGCGTACGCCGCCCCCCGCAGCGCCGCGACGGCCTGGCCCGTCAGCTGCGCGGGGTCCCCCGAGCCCAGGCCCACGACGTGGAGCGTGCGGGTCACCGGTCCTCGATCTCGCCCTCGACCTCGAGGTAGACGCGCTGCATCTCGGCCACGACCTCGGGGTCGGGCTCGGCCCACATGCCGCGCTCGGCCGCCTCGGAGAGCCGCTCGACCATGCCGCGCAGCGCCCACGGGTTCGACTGGCGCAGGAACGCCTGGACGTCCTCGTCGAGGACGTAGGCGCGGGCCAGCGCGTCGTACATGTGGTCGCCCACCACGCCGGCGGTGGCGTCGAACCCGAACAGGTAGTCGACGGTCGCCGCCAGCTCGAACGCGCCCTTGTAGCCGTGGCGCTGCATCGCCGAGATCCAGCGCGGGTTGACCACGCGGGCGCGGAAGACGCGGGCGGTCTCCTCGCCGAGCGTGCGGGTGCGCACGGCGTCGGGCGACGTGGAGTCGCCGACGTACGCGCGGGGCGCCGTGCCCGTCAGCGCGCGCACGGTCGCGACCATGCCGCCGTGGTACTCGAAGTAGTCGGCCGAGTCCGCGATGTCGTGCTCGCGGGTGTCGAGGTTCTTCGCCGCGACCGCGATGCGCTTGTAGTTAGCCTGCATGTCCTCGGTCGCCGGCACGCCCGCGAGGTCACGGCCGTAGGCGAAGCCGCCCCACGCCGTGTAGACCTCCGCCAGGTCGGCGTCCGTGCGCCAGTTGCCCGACTCCACGGCCTGCAGCACGCCCGCACCGTACGCGCCCGGGGCCGAGCCGAAGATGCGGGTCGTGGCGCGGCGCTCGTCGCCGTGCTCCGCCAGGTCGGCCCGGGCGTGGGCGCGCACGAAGTTCAGGTCGTCGGGCTCGTCGAGGTCGGCCACCATGCGGATCGCGTCGTCGAGCATGTCGACGACGTGGGGGAAGGCGTCGCGGAAGAACCCGGAGATGCGCAGCGTCACGTCGATGCGCGGGCGGCCGAGCTCGTCGAGCGGCACCGGCACGAGGCCGCTCACGCGCCGCGACGCCTCGTCCCAGGT
Organism: Nocardioides sp. ChNu-99; assembly: GCF_029493445.1. Lineage (NCBI taxonomy): Bacteria > Bacillati > Actinomycetota > Actinomycetes > Propionibacteriales > Nocardioidaceae > Nocardioides > Nocardioides sp. ChNu-99. The sequence continues at coordinate 7,055 of NZ_JAHWBL010000054.1, forward strand.
GGGCCGCACGCCGACGAGGGCGAGCACCTCGGCGACGTCGTCGCCCGAGGTGCGCATGGCCGAGGTGCCCCAGGCGGAGAGGCCGACGGAGCGGGGCCACTCGCCCGTGTCGTCGCGGTGGCGGGCCAGCAGCGACTCGGCCATGGCGACGCCCGTGTCGTAGGCGAGCCGCGACGGCACCGCACGCGGGTCGACGGTGTAGAAGTTGCGCCCCGTCGGCAGCACGTTGACGAGGCCGCGCAGCGGCGAGCCCGAGGGGCCGGCCGGAACGAAGCCGCCGTCGAGCGCGTGCAGCACGGCGGTGAGCTCGTCGGTCGTGCGCGCCAGGCGGGGCACCACCTGGGTGGCGGCGAAGGTGAGCACCTCGCCGACCGCGGGGTCCGCGTCGCCCTCGAGCCGGTCCACGACGCCGGGGACCGCGGTGGGCTCCCAGGCGGCGGCCTCCATCGCCTCGACGAGGGCGCGGGCGCGCCGCTCGACGGCGTCGACCTCGGCCGTGCTCGGCTCCTTGCCCGCTCCGGTCGGCAGGCCCAGCGCGCTGCGCAGGCCCGGCACCGCGCCGGCCTGGCCGCCCCACACCTGGGTGGCGCGCAGGATGGCGAGCACCAGGTTCACCCGGGCCTCGCCCTCGGGGGCGCCGCCGAGCACGTGCAACCCGTCGCGGATCTGCGCGTCCTTGACCTCGCAGAGCCAGCCGTCGACGTGGAGCAGGAAGTCGTCGAAGTCGTCGTCCTCGGGGCGGGTCTCCAGCCCGAGGTCGCGGTGCATCTGCGCCGACTGCATGAGGGTCCAGATCTCGCCGCGGATCGCCGGCAGCTTGGCCGGGTCCATCGCCGCGATGTTGCCGTACTCGTCCAGCAGCTGCTCGAGGCGGGCGATGTCGCCGTACGTCTCCGCGCGGGCCATCGGCGGCACCAGGTGGTCGACGATCGTGGCGTGGGCGCGGCGCTTGGCCTGCGCCCCCTCCCCCGGGTCGTTGACGAGGAACGGGTAGACGAGCGGCAGGTTGCCGAGCACCGCGTCGGTCGCGCAGTCCGCCGACAGCGCCGCGTTCTTGCCCGGCAGCCACTCCATCGAGCCGTGCTTGCCGAGGTGCACCACGGCGTGGGCGCCGAAGCCGCCGGCCTCGGGCGACGCCTCGATCCAGCGGTAGGCCGCCAGGTAGTGGTGGCTCGGCGCCATGTCGGGGTCGTGGTAGATCGCGACGGGGTTCTCGCCGAAGCCGCGCGGCGGCTGGATCATCACGACGACGTTGCCGGCGCGCAGGGTGGCGAGCACGATCGCGCCCTCGTCGTTCACGAACAGCGTGCCGGGCGCCTCGCCCCAGGCCTCGACCATCTCGGCCTTGAGCGCCGGCGAGACCTCGGCGGTCCACGCGGCGTACTGCTCCGGGGTGATGCGCACGTGCGCGTCGGTGAGGTCGGCGTTCGTCAGCCACTCCTCGTCCTGCCCGCCCGCGGCGATGAGCGCGTGGATGAGGGCGTCGCCGGCGGCGGTCTCGTCCTCGAGGTCGAGCAGGCGGGTGACCTCGCCGTCGGCCGGGCCGAGGTCGTAGCCGTCGGCCCGCAGGGCCCGCAGGAGGCGGATCGCCGAGACCGGGGTGTCGAGGCCGACCGCGTTGCCGATGCGGGCGTGCTTCGTCGGGTACGCCGACAGCATGAGCACCAGGCGCTTCTGCGCCGCCGGCGTGCGGCCCAGCGCGGCGTGCGCGGCCGCGATGCCCGCGACGCGGGCGCAGCGCTCGGGGTCGGCCACGTAGCGCGGCAGCCCGTCCTCGTCGACCTCCTTGAACGAGAACGGGGCCGTGATGATGCGCCCGTCGAACTCGGGGATCGCGATCTGCGTCGCGGAGTCCAGCGGCGAGACGCCGTCGTCGGACGCCTCCCACTCCTCGCGGCTGCTGGTGAGCGCGAGCGCCTGCAGGACCGGCACGTCGAGGGCGGCGATGCGCTCGACGTCCCACGTCTCGTCGGCGCCGCCCGCCGCGACGTCCGCCGGGGTCGAGCCGCCGGCGGCCAGCACGGTGACCACGAGCGCGTCGAGGGAGCCCAGCGCGTCGTACAGGTCGTCGGGGGCCGAGCGCAGCGAGGAGGAGTAGATCGGCAGGCCCACGGCGGTGCCCGTGGCGTCGACGGCGTCGGCCAGCGCGTGGGCGAAGGCTGTGTTCCCCGAGGCGTGGTGCGCGCGGTAGTAGAGGATGCCGATCCGCGCCCGGTCGCCGGCGTCGGCGAGGGCGGCGGCCTGCGGGCGCTCCGCCCAGCCCCACGCGGGGAGCGAGGCGGGGGGCTCGAAGCCCTCGCCGGTCAGCAGGACCGTGTCGGAGAGGAAGGCGTGCAGCTGGCGCAGGTTCTCCGGCCCGCCCTCCGCGAGGTAGCGGTGGGCCTCCGCCGCGACGCCCACCGGCACCGTCGAGAGCTCCATCAGCTCGGCGCTCGGGGTCTGCTCGCCGCCGAGGACGACGGTGGGGACGCCGGTGCCGACGATGCGGCGGAACCCGGAGCACAGGTCCTGCGGCGAGCCGAGGATGCGGGCCACGACGAGGTCGGCCGCCGCGAGCGCCTCCCCCATCTCCTGGTGCGCCGAGCGGGACGGGTTCGCGACCGTGAACTCGACGCCGCTGGCGCGGGCGGAGAGCAGGTCGGTGTCGGACGTCGAGACGAGCGCGATGCGGGTCACGGGGTTCCTCCTCGGGGTTCACGCCCCGTCGGGTCAGGACCGCCGACGGTCAGTGTCTGGCTGGCCCGCGCCGCCGTCGGCGTCGCGAGGGTCACAGTGGCGGAACCGCCCCGGAGTCGCGCCGGGTTCCTGGATCCGTCGGCGGAAGGTCGTCGGCAGCCTAGGGCACGGACCACCGCTGCCGGCACGGACCACTAGGGTTCCGCACGTGGTGACCCTCGCGGACCTCCAGGTCAGGACCCTCGGTGAGCCGACGGTCGAGTCCCCCCTCGCCTCCTACGTCGAGGGCCGCACGACGAACCAGTACTACGTCGCCGAGGGCGACCGGATCCTCATGGACGACACCCTCGCGCTCATCGACGCCCGCGGCGTCCCCCGCGAGGACCTCCCGACCTTCGAGGCCGGCGGCCCCCGCGCCCGGATCTTCTTCGAGCCGTCGCGGACCCGCGCCGCCGTCGTCACCTGCGGCGGGCTGTGCCCCGGGCTCAACAACGTCATCCGCGCGCTCGTGCGCTCGCTCGACGACCACTACGGCGTCACCGAGGTCGTCGGGTTCCGCAACGGGTACGCCGGCCTCGACCCCGCGAGCGGGCTGGCGCCGGTGGCGCTCACCCGCGAGTACGTCGCCGACATCCACGAGCGCGGCGGCACCGTGCTGGGCTCGTCACGCGGCGCCCGCGACCCGGGCGTCATGGTCGACACCCTCGTCGAGCACGCCATCGACATCCTCTTCGTGGTCGGCGGCGACGGCTCGATGCGCGGCGCCCACGCGCTGTCGGAGGAGTGCGCGCGCCGCGGCCTGCCGATCGCGATCGTCGGGGTGCCCAAGACCATCGACAACGACATCCCTCACATCGGGCAGAGCTTCGGCTTCCAGACCGCCTTCGCGCGCGCCGCGCAGTCGATCACCGCCGCCAAGGTCGAGGCCCAGGCGGCGGTCAACGGCGTCAGCATCGTGCAGACCATGGGCCGCCACGCGGGCTTCATCGCCTGCTACTCGGCGCTGGCCGCGCAGACCGCCAACTTCGTGCTCATCCCCGAGGTGCCCTTCTCCCTGGAGGGGCCCGGCGGCCTGCTCGCCCACGTGCGCCAGCGCGTCGCCGACCGCGGGTACGCCGTGATCGTGGTCGCCGAGGGCGTCGGTCCGCACCTCCTCCCGGGCGGCGAGGCGACGGCGGACGCGACCGACGCGTCGGGCAACCAGGTGCTCGGCGACCCCGGCCGCTACCTGCGCCAGCGCATCCGCGACGACTTCGCCGAGCACGGCGAGGAGGCGACGCTGCGCTACTTCAACCCCGGCTACTTCATCCGGTCCGTGCCCGCCGACCCCGCCGACGCCGTCTACTGCGCGCGCCTCGCGCAGAGCGCCGTGCACGCCGCCATGTCGGGGCGCACCGACGTGGTGGTCGGGCGCCGCAAGCACCGCTTCGTCAACGTGCCCATCCCCGCCGTGACGAAGCGGGCGCACAGCGTCTCCCCCGACGGCGACCTGTGGCTCAGCGTGCTGGAGTCGACGGCCCAGCCGCGCCAGATGCTCTGAGGCGCAGCCCGGCGCGACGGCGTACCCTCCCCGCCCGTGACCTCCCACGCCTTCAGCGACCCCGAGCGCGCCGCCGTCTACCGCGCCATCGGCGAGCGCCGCGACGTGCGCCGGTTCGTGCCGGGCGCGACGGTGCCCGACGAGGTGCTCGCGCGGCTGCTCGCTGCCGCGCACGCCGGGCCGAGCGTCGGGCTGATGCAGCCGTGGCGCTTCGTGCGGATCACCCGCCCCGACCTGCGCGAGGGCATCCACGCCCTGGTGGAGGCCGAGCGGCACGCGACCGCGGCGGCGCTCGACGAGCGGGCGGCGGAGTTCCTGCGGCTCAAGGTCGAGGGCGTGCGCGAGTGCGCCGAGCTGCTGGTCGTCGCGCTGCGCGAGGGTCGGGAGCCGCACGTCTTCGGGCGGCGCACCATGCCGCACATGGACCTGGCGTCGGTGGCCTGCGCGATCCAGAACCTGTGGCTCGCCGCCCGGGCCGAGGGCCTGGGCACGGGGTGGGTGTCGATCTTCGACCCCGTGGCCCTCGCCGAGCTGCTCGGCATGCCCGACGGTGCCGAGCCCGTGGCCGTGCTGTGCCTGGGCCCGACGCCCCACTTCGACGAGCGTCCGACGCTGGAGCTCGACGGCTGGACGACCGCCCGGCCGCTCGCGGACTTCGTCACCGCCGACGGTTGGTAGTCTCGCCGCGCCAGTCGACCCCGCGAGGGGCAGGGAACCCGGTGCGACTCCGGGGCTGACGCGCAGCGGTGTGGGTGACGGGCGGGACCTCCTCGAGAGGGGCCACTGGGGGTGATCCCCCTGGGAAGGCGTCCCGGCCGGTCGACCCCGAGCCCGAAGACCTGCTGGCACCCGGTGGCACCCGCCACCGGTGTCGAGGACGGGCTCCGCGTGACGAGCCCCGGCACGGACGAGGTCTCCCATGGTCGCCACCCGCACGCGCACCGACCTGTGCCCCGGCGTCGCCCGGCCCTGGCCCGCCGAGGACGGCGGCCTCGTGCGGCTGCGGCTCGTCGGCGGCGCCACCGACGCCGGCACGCTCCGGGCCGTCGGCCGGGTCGCCGCTGCCCACGGTGACGGGGACGTGCACCTGACGCGGCGCGCCAACCTGCAGCTGCGCGGCCTCACGCTGGAGGACGGCCGGCTGCTGCCCGCGGCCGACGCCGCCGTCGAGGCCACCGGTCTCCTGCCCTCGCGCAGCCACGAGCTGGTGCGCAACGTGCTCGTCTCGCCCCTCACCGGGGTCGAGGGGGGACGTGCCGACCTGCGACCGGTCGCCCGGGCGCTCGACGAGGCCCTGCGGGCGGACCCGGCGCTGGCCGGGCTCTCCGCGCGGTTCCTCTTCGTGCTCGACGACGGCCGCGGCGACGTGCTCGGCCGCCCCACCGACGTCGGCCTCGTCGCGCTCGACGCGACCACCGCGCAGGTGCGCTGGGGCTCGGCGGGCTGGGGCCCGGTGGTGCCGCTGGAGGGCGCCGTGCCGGCCCTGCTGGGCGTCGCCCACGAGTTCCTCGTCGCCCGCGGCGAGGGCCCGGAGGCCCCGTGGCACGTCGACGAGCTCGACGCACCCCTCCCCCTGCCCGCGGGCGCGCCGGACCCGCGCGTGCCCGCGGCGGCCGAGCCCCCGCCGTACGGGCCGGTGGGCGGCACCCACGACCACGTCGCGGTGCCCGAGGGGGTGCTCACCCCGCCCCTGCTGGCGCGGCTGCTCGACGGGCTGCCCGACGACGCGCCCGTGGTCGTCACGCCCTGGCGCTCCCTGCTGCTGCCCGTCGTCGTCGCCCCCGCGGCCGCCGCGGAGCTGCGGCGCCCGACCCGGCGCTACGCCTACGAGGGCTCGGGCGCGGCGATCTACGTCGACTCCTTCGCCACCATCCGCCGCGAGGTGCGGGCCGCCGGCGGGTTCGACCACCTCCCCCGGGGCGCCGACGGCGAGCCCGACCCGGACGTCGAGCGCGTCGTCGTGCGGATGGTGCACGGCACCGGGCAGACCGACCTCGCCCCCTCCGTCGTCGTGCACCCCGAGCTGGTGCGCGCCGCCCGGTCCGCGCTCGCGGCGGGGGCGCCGATCATCACCGACGCCCACATGGTGGCCACGGGCGTGACCCGCGCCCGCCTGCCCGCCGCCAACGAGGTGCTCTGCGCGCTGCGCGACCCCCGCGTCGGCGGGCTCGCCGCGGCCTGGGGCACCACGCGCTCCGCCGCCGCGATGTCGCTGCTCGCCGACCGGCTGCCCGGCTCCGTGGTGGCGATCGGCAACGCGCCCACCGCGCTGTTCCACCTCCTCGAGCTGCTCGCCGACGGCTGCCCGCCGCCCGCCGCGGTCGTCGGCTGCCCGGTCGGCTTCATCGGCGCCGCCGAGTCGAAGGAGGCGCTGGCCGCCTGGGCCGGCGCGCACGACCTGCCGTTCCTCACCGTCCACGGGCGCCGCGGCGGCTCGGCCATGACCGCCTCGGCCCTCAACGCGATCGCCCAGGAGGCGGAGTGAGCACCCCCGGCACGACCCCCGCTGTCACCCCCGCTGTCACCCCCGCTGTCACCCCCGCTGTCACCCCCGCCGTCACCCCCGGCCGCTTCCACGGCGTCGGCGTCGGGCCCGGCGACCCCGAGCTGGTGACGCTCAAGGCGGCGCGCCTCATCGCGGCCGCCGACGTCGTCGCCTTCCACGCCGGGCGTGGCAAGCAGTCGAACGCCCGCCGCATCGCCGCCGACCTCGTCCCGGCCGGCGCGATCGAGGAGGAGCTCGTCTACCCCGTCACCACGGGCGCGACCGACCACCCCGGCGGGTACGCCGGCGCGATGGCCGACTTCTACCTCGAGTCCGCGGCGCGGCTGGCCGCCCACCTCGAGGCGGGGCGCGACGTCGTGCTGCTCGCCGAGGGCGACCCGATGTTCTACGGGTCGTACATGTACATGCACGACGCCCTGTCCGAGCGCTTCTCGACCGAGGTCGTGCCGGGGGTGCCCGCGTTCGCCGCGGCCACCGCGACCGTCGCCGCGCCCCTCGTTCGTCAGACCGACGTGCTGACGATCCTGCCCGGCACCCTGCCCGAGACCGAGCTCGCGCGCCGGCTGGCGGACACGGACGGCGCGATCATCATGAAGCTCGGCCGCCGGTTCCCCGCGGTACGGCGCGCGCTCGCCGCCGCGGGCCGGCTCGAGCACGCCGTCTACGTCGAGCGGGCGTCGATGGCCTCCGAGCGGCACCTGCGCGTCGTCGACGTCGACCCGGACTCGGTGCCGTACTTCTCCCTCATCGTCGTCGCGGGCGACTCGCTGCACAGCGTGGGCCGGCGGACGGGGACCGTTGCCGCCGACGCGACGCGGCCGGCCGCGGTCGGCGCGGCCGGCGTCGTCGCCGCGGGCCCGGCCGAGCTCGCCGTCGTCGGGCTCGGCCCGGGGCCGGACCGCTGGCTGACGCCCGAGGCCTCCGCGGTGCTCGCGGAGGTGGACCACGTGGTCGGGTACGCGCCGTACGTCCGGCGGGTGCCGCACCGCGAGGGCCTGACGCGTCACGCCAGCGGCAACGCCGTGGAGGTCGACCGGGCCCGCCTCGCGCTCGACCTCGCGCTGCGCGGCGAGCGCGTCGCGGTGGTGTCCGGCGGCGACGCCGGGGTGTTCGGCATGGCGACCGCCGTGCACGAGGCGCAGGTCGCGGCGGCCGCGGAGGACCCGGCGTACGCCGCCGTGCCCGTGCGCGTCGTGCCGGGCGTCTCCGCGGTGCAGGCCGTGGCCGCCCGGGCGGGCGCACCGATCGGCGGCGACTTCGCGGTGATGAGCCTGTCGGACCGCCTCAAGCCGTGGGCCGTGGTGGAGCAGCGCCTGCGCGCCGCGGCGCAGGCCGACCTCGTGCTGGCGCTCTACAACCCGCGCTCGGCCAGCCGACCCGACCAGCTCGGCGACGCGCTGAAGGCGCTGCGGGAGGTGCGGGACGACGCCACGGTCGTCGTCGTCGGGCGCGACGTCGGCCGGGCCGAGGAGGAGCTGCGCGTGACGACGCTGGGCGAGCTCGACCCAGAGACGGTCGACATGAAGTGCCTGCTGATCATCGGCGCCACCCGCACCCGGGTGGACCACGGCCGCGTCTGGACGCCGCGCAGCGTGGACTGAGCGCTGCGCCGCCGGTCCGTGGCGCCGGCTCGTGGCGCCGGTTCGTGGGAGCAGCGCCGCGGAAAGCGTGGCGCTGCTACCACGAACGGGGCCGGGCGCGGGTCGTGGTGGGAGCGCCGCGGAAAGTGCGGCGCTGCTACCACGAACCGGTCAGGTGACGCGGTCGCGGCGGCGCGTGCGCTCGGCGAGCACGGCGGCGACCAGGCCCGCGACGAGGGGCACGACCATGGCCGTGCGCAGGGTGGTCGCGTCCGACAGCACGCCCACGAGCGGTGAGGTGGCCAGGAACCCGAGCCGCATGAGCCAGCCCGTCAGCGCCACCCCTGTGCCGACGGGCAGCCCCGGCACCCGGTCGGCGGCCGCGAACGCCGCCGGCACGAGCGTGGCGCTGCCGAAGCCCATGAGGGCGAACCCGAGGAGCACGAACGGGTACGACGCGCCCGCCACCACCGGCACGAGACCACCGGCGACGAGCAGGCCCCCGGCCCGGGCGACCGCGCCCCGGCCCCAGCGGTCGGTCATGGGGTCGCCGAGCAGCCGGCCGACGAACTGGCTGACGAGCACGACGGTGAGGCCGAGCCCCGCGACGACCGCGGGCGCCGCGGTCTCGCGGCCGAGGAGGAGCACCACCCAGTTGTTCGCCACGTCCTCCAGCAGCGTGCCGCAGACGGCGAGGAGCACGAGGGGCACGAGCAGGCGGTACGCCGCGCGCCGCGCGGCCGGGCGCGCCCGCTCCGCGCCGTCCGTCGTCGTCGCCGGGTCGCCCGCCGGGTCGCCGGCCGAGGCTGCGCCCGCGTCGGGCCGTGCCCCGTGCGGCAGCCGCGACAGGCGCGCCGCGAGCAGCGCCACCGCTGCCCACACGACGCCGTTCACGACCATCTGCAGCCCGATCGCCACGTCGGCGGCGGCCGCGGCGGCGCCGATCACCCCGCCGGAGGCGGCGCCCAGGCTCCAGATGGCGTGCAACGAGTTGATGATCGACCGCCCGGTCAGCCGCTCGACGGCGATGCCGTGGACGTTCTGGGCGGCGTCGACGACCGCGTCGAGGACGCCGCCGAGCACGAGGGCCGCGAAGAGCAGCGCCACGGTCCCGCTGACCCCGGCCACCCCCATGGCGACGGCCAGCAGCACCGAGCCGACGGCCGTCACCCGGGGCGCACCGAAGCGGCGGATGAGCGACGCGCCCGCCGCGGCCGCCGCGATCGCACCCGCGGGGAAGGCGACGACCGTCAGGCCGAACGCGGTGTCCGACAGGTCGAGGGCCCGCTTGATCTCCGGGTAGCGCGGCAGGAGCGCGCTGTAGAGCACCCCGTTGGTGAAGAACATGAGCGAGACGCCCAGGCGCGCACGTCCGACACGGGCGGCGAGGGCGGTGGAGGAGGCGGGAGCAGCGGGCACCGCGCGACCGTAGGTGGTTGACTGATCACGTGCAACGATCGAAACGCCACAAAGCGATCATGCAGGCCGTGACGGGCGGCGATGCCGTCACGATCGCCGCCCTGGTCGACCTGACGGGTGTCTCGGCGGTCACCATCCGCCGGGACCTTGCAGAACTGGCGGCCGCCGGGGCCGTGGTGCGGACCCACGGCGGCGTACGACGGGCGCGGCAGCGCGGCGTGCCCATGCCGTTCGCCACCCGGTCCGCAGCCGACCAGGAGCTCAAGTCGGCGCTCGCCGCGGTGGCGGCAGGACTCGTGGCGGACGAGGACGCGGTGGTCGTCGACAACGGCACGACCTGCCTGGCCGTGGCTCACGCGCTGGCCGGGCGCTCCGTCACGGCGCTCGCCCTGTCCCTGCACGCGGCCGCCGCCCTCGCAGCGCGGCCCGGCGCAACCGTCGTCGTGCCCGGCGGCGTCGTCGAGACGGACACGCTCGCGTTCGGCGGTGCGTCGGCCGTCGACGCCATCCGCGACTTTCGCGCCGACGTCGCCGTCATCGGCGCGTGCAGCGCCTCGCCCGCGCAGGGCCTGACGTCGACGACCCACGACGACGCGCGGCTCAAGCGGGCGGTGCTGGCCGGTGCGGCGCGACGCGTGCTGGTCGCCGCCCCCGGGAAGCTCGCGCGCACCTCGGCCTTCCGGTTCGGCGACGCCGCCGACCTCACCGACCTCGTGACGAGCACCGCCGCCGCGCCGGACCTGCTCGACGACTTCCGGGCCGAGGGCGTCGACGTGCACCTGGTGGACGTCGAACCCGACGAGGACGCGGACCCCCCTCGCTAGGCAGGGCGGCGCGGTGCGCCGTACCGGGTGGTGTCGCCCCCGGTTCGTGGTAGCAGCGCCGCGGAAGGTGTGGCGCTCCTACCACGAGCGGGCCCGGGGGCGGCTCCGCCGACCTCCCCGCAGACGACGACGCCCGCCGTACCGGACGGGGGCCGGTACGGCGGGCGCGGCGCGCGGGGCGGGGGGACCCGCGAGGGGGCCTCAGGCCACGTCGATCTCGGTGACGACGTCGACGTTGCCCTTGGTGGCGTGGGTGTAGGGGCAGATCTGGTGGCCGGTCTCGACCGCCTTCTCCGCGTCGGCCTGCGAGACGCCGCCGCCGAACTCGACGAAGAGCTTGACCGCGAGGCCGAAGCCGTGGTCCTCGCGCGGGCCGATGCCGACCTCGGCGGTGACGGAGACGTCCTCGAGCTTCACGCCGTGCTCCTTCGCGCCGGCCTTGAGCGCGCCGAGGAAGCAGGCCGCGTAGCCCGTCGCGAAGAGCTGCTCGGGGTTGGTGCCGCCGCCGGCGCCACCCATCTCCTTCGGGACGACGAGCTCGACGTCGATCTGGCCGTCGGAGGTCGAGGCGTGGCCGTTGCGGCCGTCGCCGGTCGCGGTGGCGGAGGCGGTGTACGCGATGGAGGTGGGCATCGTTTCTCCTTGTCGAACCCCCGGCGCGGCGGCCGGAAGCCATGTAGAGTGACTAGTACGTCTACATCAGACTGACACGTCGGAGCCCGCTACGCAAGGACCGGACATGAGCCCCACCACCAGCGACGCCCGCGCCGAGGCGCCGACCCTGCGCGGCCCCGCCGTGCGCGCCCGGATCCTCGAGGCGGCGACGCACCGCTTCTACGCCGACGGCATCCGCGCCGTCAGCGCCGACCGGCTCATCGCGGACGCCGGCATCTCGAAGGTGACCTTCTACCGGCACTTCGCCTCCAAGGACGACCTCGTGGTGGCCTACCTCGAGCGGGTCGCCGCCGAGGAGGAGCAGGCCCTCACCCGCGTGCGTGCCGCCCGCAGCGACGATCCCGCAGCGGTGCTGCTCTGGTACGCCGACCACGTCGCCGAGGTGAGCTGCGCCGAGAGCTTCCGGGGCTGCGCGTTCCTCAACGCCGCTGCGGAGATCGCCCAGGAGGACCACCCGGCCCGCGCGGTCGTGGCCGCCCACCGCGCCTTCCTGCTGCGCCAGGCGCGGGAGCTGCTCGCGGAGATGGGGCTCGGCGACGCCGCCGCGGAGCGCGCCGCACACGCCCTCCTCATGCTGCGCGACGGCGCGATGGTCGCGAGCAGCCTCGACGGTGACCCCGCCGGCACCGCCGCCGCGCTCGTCGCGGCCGGCGAGGCCGTGGTGCGCACCGCGCGCGGCTGAGCGCGGCCGGTCAGGCGCCCGGCCCGGTCCGCTTCAGCGAGCGGTCGCGGGCGGCGTCGTACAGGTAGGACTCCCCCGCCCCCTCGAGCCGCGCCCCGGCGAGCGCCCGGCCGACGAGGATCACCGCGGCCTGCCGCAGACCGGCCGCCTCGACCGCGTCGCCGATGCTCGCGAGCGTGCCGGTCAGCACCTGCTCCCCCGGCTGCGAGGCGCGGTAGACGACCGCCACCGGGCAGTCGTCGCCGTACGACGCAGCCAGGGCGGCGGCGAGCTCGCGGGTGCGGGTGATCGCGAGGTGGAGCACCAGCGTGGCGCCGGTGGCGGCGAACGCCTCCAACGACTCGCCCTCCGGCATGGCGGTCGAACGCGCCTGGGTGCGGGTCAGCACCACCGACTGGGCCACGAGCGGCACCGTCAGCTCGCGGCCCACGCGGGCCGCCGCGGCGGCGTACGCCGGCACCCCGGGCGTGACGTCCCACGTGACGCCCGCCGCGTCGAGGCGGCGGGTCTGCTCGAAGAGCGCTGAGTAGAGCGACGGGTCGCCCGAGGTCAGCCGCACCACGTCGCCGCCGGCGCGGTCGGCGGCGACCAGCTCAGCGGTGATGGAGTCGAGGTCGAGGTCCTGGGTGTCGACGAGCCGCGCACCGGGCCGGGCGTGCTCGAGCACGGCGGCGTCGAGGTAGGTGCCCGGGTAGAGCACCACGTCGGCATCCCCGAGCATCCGCGCGGCGCGCAGGGTCAGCAGGTCCGCGGCGCCGGGGCCGGCACCGACGAAGTGGACGGTCACGCGGGCTCCTCGGGGTGGTCGGCGGGGTGCTCGGCGGGGTGCTCGGCGGGGTGCTCGGCGGGCGCGGTCCACGCCCACTGGGTGACGGCGCGGGCGGGGGTGAAGCCGCGGAACGACCCGATGGGTGTGGCGGTCTCGACCACGTGGCGGGTCAGCTCTCCCCCGCGCTCCCCGTGCCAGCGCGCCAGCAGCGCCTCGGTCTCGACGGTGACGCCGTGCACCACCACGCGCCCGCCCGGGCGGAGCGCGGCGACGCACGCCTCGAGGACGCCGGGGCGGGTGGCGCCGCCGCCCACGAAGACCGCGTCGGGCGCGGGCAGGCCCGCGAGGGCGTCCGGCGCGGCGCCGTGGACCACGCGCAGGTCGGGCACCCCGAGACGGCCCGCGTTGCGCCGTACCCGGGCCGCCCGCTGGGCGTCCGCCTCGACGGCGACCGTCCGGCACGCCGGGTGGGCGCGCATCCACTCGACCCCGATCGAGCCGGCCCCGGCGCCGACGTCCCACAGCAGCGCACCGGGGTACGGCGCGAGCCGGGCCAGCGCGGAGGCCCGCAGGTCCCGCTTCGTCAGCTGCCCGTCGTGCTCGAACGCCTCGTCGGGCAGGCCGGCCGCCCACGTGACGGGGGCGTCGGCCGGGACGACGGCGGGCGCCTCGACCGCCACGACGGTGAGGTCGCCGAACACCGGCGGGGTGTCGGCCCACTCCTGCGCGGTCGCCTCGAGCCGCGACTCCCCGGGAGCGCCGAGGTCCCCGAGGACGACCAGGCGCGCGGCCCCCCAGCCGCTCATCGCGAGGAGCGCGGCGAGGTCGCCCGGGGTGGTGGCGTCGGCCGACAGCACGAGCACGCGGCGCCCCGGGGCCAGCTCGCGCAGCACCCGGCGCACGTCGCGCCCGACCGCGCTGACCACGACGCTGCCCTCCGCCGACCAGCCGAGGCGTGCGCGGGCCAGCGCCACCGAGGAGACGGCGGGCTCGGCCCGCACCGCGTCGGGGCCGAGCAGGTCGACGAGCGTCGTGCCGATGCCCGAGACGAAGGGGTCGCCGGAGGCGAGCGCGACGACGGTGCGGCCGGCGTACCGCTCCAGCAGCGCGGGCAGGCCCGCCCGCAGCGGGGAGGGCCAGGGCTCGCGCGCCTGCCCCGGTACGGCGGGCACCAGCGCCAGGTGCCGCTCGCCCCCGAGCAGCACCTCGGCCCCCGTGACCACGGCGCGCAGCCGCTCGGGCACGCCGGGCCAGCCGTCCGCGCCGATGCCGACGACGGTGACGCGCACGGGGCCGCGCACGGGGCCGCTCACCGGGCCGCTCACGGGCGGGCTCCCGCGGCGTCCCGCGCGAGCAGTGCGGGGGCGACGTGGTGGCGCAGCATGGGCGCGACGGGCACGTCGTCGGGCAGCGCAGCCAGGTCGAGCCAGCGCAGCTCCTCGATCTCGCCGTCGACCACGGGGGCGGTGGCGGCGGTCGCCGTGAACACCGTCGAGGTCAGCACGGCGCCTGGCTCGTTCGCCGCGGCCGAGACGAACTCGCCGAGCAGGGCGAGGTCGGCCACCTCGACGCCGACCTCCTCGCGCGCCTCGCGGGCGGCGGCCTGCGCCGGGGTCTCCCCCGGCTCCAGCTTCCCGCCGGGCAGCATGAACGCGTGCGTGCCGCGCTTGCGCACGCTCAGCAGACGCCCTTCCGCGTCGCGCAGGCAGACGGCGGCGACGACGATGTGGAGCGGCTCCTCGGACACGACCGGCAGGCTAGCGGGGGCCGCGCGGCTCGGGCCGGGCGGCTCAGGGCGGGCGGCTCAGGAAGCGTCGACGGCGCGCCCCGGCCAGGGCCGTCCCGCGCCCTGACCGTGCCGGGGTCGGCGCACGGGTCTAGGGTGACGGCGGACGTGAGGTGCCCCGTCGACGCACCCGGGAGACAACCGGGCGCGTGGGGAGAATCTGGGAAGCCGGTGAGAGTCCGGCACAGGGCCCGCTGCGGTGACCGCCGCCCCGCTCGACGAGCGGGGTCGACGGAAGTCCGAAGACCGGCCTCGCGTCGCCCCTGACCGATGGCAGAGCGAGCGGGAGCCCCACATGCCACAGCACTACCCCTTCACGGCCGTCGTCGGCTCCGACGACATGACCCTGGCCCTGCTGCTGACGACCGTCAGCCCCGAGATCGGCGGCGTGCTCGTGCGCGGCGAGAAGGGGACGGCGAAGTCCACGGCCGTGCGCGCCCTGGCCGCCGTGCTGCCCCCCATCGACGTCGTCGCGGGCGACCGGTTCTCGACCGACCCCGCCGACACGGCGCCGCTGTCGCCCGACGGCCCCTTCGCCGCGGACGCCGGCGTCGAGACCCGCCCCGTGCGCCTGGTCGAGCTGCCCGTCGGCGCCACCGAGGACCGCCTGCTCGGCTCGCTGCACCTCGAACGTGCGCTGTCGGCGGGCGTCGCCGAGTACGAGCCCGGGCTCCTGGCCCGCGCCCACCGCGGGATCCTCTACGTCGACGAGGTCAACCTGCTGCACGACCACCTCGTCGACCTCCTCCTCGACGCCGCCGCCATGGGTCGCGCCACCGTCGAGCGGGACGGCGTCTCGGTCGTGCACGCCGCCCGGTTCGTGCTCGTCGGCACCATGAACCCCGAGGAGGGCGAGCTGCGCCCGCAGCTGCTCGACCGGTTCGGCCTCACCGTCGAGGTCGCCGCGCCCCGCGACCCGTCGCTGCGCACCGAGGTCGTGCGCCGCCGCCTCGCCTTCGACGCCGCCCCCGAGGCGTTCGCCGAGCGGTACGCCGACGACGAGGCCGCGCTGCGCGCCCGCATCGCCACCGCCCAGGAGCTCGTCGCCTCCGTCGTGCTCGGCGACGGGGCGCTGCGCAAGATCGCCGAGGTCTGCGCCGCGTTCGACGTCGACGGCCTGCGCGCCGACATCGTCACGGCCCGCACCGCGATCGCCCACGCCGCCTGGCACGGCCGCCGGTACGTCCTGCGCCAGGACATCCGCGCCGCCGCCCTGCTCGCGCTCCCCCACCGCCGGCGCCGCAACCCCTTCGACGCGCCCGGCATCGACGAGGACCTGCTCGACCAGGTGCTCGGCGACGACGAGCCCGACCCGGACCCGCAGCCCGAGGAGCCCCGGCCCGACCCGCAGCCGGACCCCGGCGAGGGCCCGGAGGGCGGCCCCGAGGGCGGCCCCGACGGCGACGGCCCGGCTGACTCCCCGGCTGACGGCCCGCAGCCCGGCAGCGACGGCGGGTCCGCCGCCGAGCCGCCCGCCGACCGGGACGACCAGGGCGGGCCCGGCG
>NZ_JAHWBL010000055.1:0-22303 GCF_029493445.1 Nocardioides sp. ChNu-99
CGCGGGCGGCGCGGGCGGTCCCGGGCACGGTCCCGGGCACGGCGGTGCCGCGGCCCGCACGGCCCCGCCCGGCCAGTTCGCGCACGGGCAGCCGCTGCTGCGCGGCCCGGTGGTCGCGGGGCGCACGTTCACGATCGGGCGCGCGCAGGGCTGCGACGTCGTGCTCGACGACCCGCTCGTCTCCCGGCGCCACGCCGCGATCGAGCTCGGCCGGGCCGCCGTGCTGCGCGACCTGGGCAGCTTCAACGGCACGTACGTCAACGGGTCGCGGCTGCAGGGCGGCGTCGGGCTCTCGCCCGGCGACGAGGTCATCGTCGGCAACCAGACGTTCACGTGGACCGGCGGCCAGCTGCTGGCCCGCAACACGCGCTCCGACCTCACGCTCGTCGTCGAGGGCCTCACCACCGTGGTCAAGGGCGGCCGGCGGCTGCTCGACGGCGTGTCGCTCGAGCTCGGCCCGGCGTCGCTGACCGCGGTCATCGGACCGTCGGGCTCCGGCAAGTCGACGATGCTCGGGGCGCTGACCGGCACCCGGCCCGCGACGTACGGCAACGTCATCTGGCAGGGGCACGACCTCTACGCGCACTACGACCAGCTGCGCCACCAGATCGGTCTGGTGCCGCAGCAGGACATCCAGCACCCGCAGCTCACCGTGCGCCAGGGCCTGTCGTACGCCGCGCGCCTGCGCCTGCCGCCCGACACCGGCTCGGCCGAGCGCGCCCAGCGCGTCGAGCAGGTGGTCGGGCAGATGCAGCTCGGCCGCCAGGTCGACAACCGCATCGGCACCCAGCTCTCCGGCGGGCAGAAGAAGCGGGTCTCCATCGCGACCGAGCTGCTCACCGCCCCGCCGCTGCTCTTCCTCGACGAGCCCACCTCGGGCCTCGACCCGGGTCTCGACCGCGACGTCATGCACCTGCTGCGCGGGCTGGCCGACGAGGGGCGCGTGGTCGTCGTCGTCACCCACTCGGTGCTGGCGCTCGACGTGTGCGACAAGGTCGTCGTGATGGCGCCCGGGGGCCGCATCGCCTACGCGGGCCCGCCCGACGAGGTGCTGGCGCACTTCGGCTGCAACGACTACCCCGAGGTCTTCGACCTGCTCGACGAGCCCGACCTGTGGCGGCGGATCCCGCCGCCGCCCGGTGGCCGCGCGGCGACGGGCGCCCTGCCGGTCGTGGCGAACGCCGCGCTGCCCTCGCCGCCGCGCCAGTCCTTCGCCCGCCAGTTCGGCACGCTGGTGCGCCGCACCCTGTCGGTGATCGCGTCCGACAAGATGCTGCTCGCCCTGCTGCTGCTCACGCCGCCCGCCATCGGCGGCCTCAGCCGGCTGGCGCAGGGCGGTGACGGGTTCGCGCTGGCCCGCACCGCCGACGACAACGGCCTGCTGCGCCCGGGGGAGGTGGTGCAGCGCCTGACGGTCTTCATCGTGGCGGCCGCCCTCATCGGCGCGGTCATGACGGTGTGGGCGCTGGTCAACGAGCGGGCGGTCTTCCGGCGCGAGTACGCCGTCGGCCTCTCGCCCGGGGTGTACCTGACGAGCAAGGTCGCCGTCTTCGGCGTGCTGTGCTTCCTGCAGGGGGTGGTGGTCACCTTCGTCGGCACGGTCGGCCTGCCCGGTCCGGACGACGGGGGCGTGGTCGGCCTGGGCTGGTTCGAGGTGGCGATCGCGGTGGGGCTGGTGTGCACGGCGGTGGCCGTGCTGTGCCTCGCCATCAGCGCACTGCTGACCAGCTCGGAGCAGGGGATGCCGGCGCTCATCGGCGTCGTGATGACGCAGCTGGTGTTCTCGGGCGCGATCATCTCCGTCGCCGGGCGGGCCGTGCTCGAGCAGCTGGCCTGGCTGGCGCCGGCCCGGTGGGGGTACGCCGCGTCCGCCGCGACCGTCGACCTCAACCGGTCGAAGGAGGGCGCCGACGGTGCGCTGCTCGAGGGGGAGGAGCGCGACGTGCTCTACACCCCCGACGTCGACCAGTGGGTGCTCAACCTGTTCGTGCTCGTGCTGCTGACGCTGGCGTTCGTGGTGCTGGGCTACCTCACCGTGCGCCGCAGCGCCCGCGCGCCGGAGTGAGCGGCGTCGTACCGCAGGGGTCGCCCGGGCGCGCGCGGGCAGCGGGAACGTATCGGCATCGGCGAGCGTTGAAGGAGTACGAGCCCGTAGCATGACGGGCCCGCACCCCAGGAGGAGTGAGTCCCATGCAGAGCAACAACCCGGTGTTCAGGCGTTCGGCCGAGTTCAACGGGTCGCGCGCCAACGGCACCCCGACGTATGCCGGCGGCGTCGGCTACGGCCAGCCCCAGGGCCAGCCCTACGGCTACGGTGACCCGGCGTCGTGGGACATGTCCCGTGCCACCGCGCCTGCCCCCGCCTCGGGCCGGATGACGATCGACACCGTCGTGCAGAAGACGGCGTTCTCGGTCGGCACCGTGATCCTCGCGGCGATGGCGACGTGGATCCTGACGCCCGACATCACGACGACCAACACCGACGCGATGGGCGCGCTCGGTGCGCTCGCCGGCCTCGGCGCCCTCGCGGCGTTCGGCCTGTCGATGGTCAACTCGTTCAAGCGGCTCGTGAGCCCCGCGCTCGTCATGGCGTTCGCCGTGGCCGAGGGTGTCGCGCTCGGCGCGCTGAGCAAGATGTTCAACGGCATGTTCGGCGGCGGTGTCGTCATGGGCGCGGTCATCGGCACGTTCGCGGCCTTCGCGGGCACGCTGGCGGCCTACAAGGTGCTGAACATCCGCGTCGGCGACAAGTTCCGCATCTTCGTCGTCGCCGCCATGTTCGGCATGGTCGGCCTCGGCCTGATGGAGCTCGTGCTCGGCCTGTTCGGCGCCCAGATCGGCCTGTTCGGCTTCGGTGGCCTCGGCACGGTGATGGCGATCGTCGGTCTCGTGCTCGGCGTCTTCATGCTGATCCTCGACTTCGACTTCGTGGAGCAGGGCATCGCCGCCGGGCTCGACGAGCGCGAGTCGTGGCGCGCCGCGTTCGCGATGACGGTCAGCCTCGTCTGGATCTACACGAACCTGCTGCGCCTGCTGGCGATCTTCAGCCAGGACTGACCTGCACCGGCACGGTCCGCAGCACCGCACGACGCGAACGGCGCCGTCCCCCTCGGGGGGGCGGCGCCGTTTCGCATCTCCCAGGTCACACCGGCCGGGTGCGCCGCCCGGGTGCGCCGCCCGGGTCGCACCGCCCGGGCGCCCGCACCGGGCGCAGGCACGGGCGGCGTACGGCGGCCGCGCGGGCCGGCGTACCCCCGGGGTGTCTCCTGCGGTGCTGACGTCTGGTGCGGTGCCAGCGCCACTGGTGCGGGCGCAGACCGCGTCTCCAGTGACCCGGACACCGCGTTGCACGGGCGCGGGCGTCAGGAGCCGGTGGCGGTCGTCCCGCTGTCGCCGAGGTCCCCGCCGGCGCCACCAGCACCGGCCTCACCAGCACCGGCCTCACCGCCACCACCGTCGACGGCGGTGAGGTGCGGCGCGGACGGCGCGTGCTCCTCGGCCGACTCGGGCCCGACGGTGTCGGTGCCCGGGCGGCGGCGGCGGTGGCGCAGCTCGACCCAGCGCCCGCGGACGCCGCGGCGGTTGCCGGCCACCTCGGTGCCGCCGAGCTCCGTGCCGGGGGTGCGCACGGCCTCGATGGCGGCCTGGGCGATGGGCAGCACCCGCTCGCCGCGGAACGCCTCGGGCAGCCGCTCGTCCTCGGGCAGCTGGCCCAGGGCGGCGAGCATCGAGGGCAGCAGGGACGCCGCCATCTGCTCGTAGCCGTGGGCCGAGGGGTGGAACTGGTCGGGCCCGAAGAGCAGCGCCGGGGCCGCCTCGAACTCGGGACCGAGCACGGAGCCGAGCGACACGGTGCGGCCGTCCTCCTCCACGACCGCGATCGTCTGGCCCGCCGCGAGGCGGCGCGACCAGGAGCGCGCGATCTGCTTGAGCGGCGGCGGGACGGGCTTGACGGTGCCCAGGTCCGGGCACGTGCCGACGACGACCTCGCACCCGGCGGCACGGAAGCGCCGTACCGCCTCGGCGAGGTGCTGCACCGACTCCGACGGCTTGACGGTGTGCGTCACGTCGTTGCCGCCCACGACGATGACGGCCACGTCGGGCTCGACGGGCAGGGCGCGGTCCACCTGCGGCGCGAGGTCGCTCGACAGGGCGCCGACGACGGCCAGCGTGCGCAGGTAGACCCGCCGGTCGGCGTGCACGGCGAGGCCGGAGGCGAGCAGGGCGCCGGGGGTCTGCTCGACGCTCTCGACGCCGTAGCCGGCGGCGAGGGAGTCACCGAGGATCACGACCTTGTAGGCGGGCCCGGGGCGGCCGCGGCCGTACCAGCCGGTGGCGTCCGGGGGCGGGTCCTCCCGGGGGTCGCCGATCGTCCTGCGCGCCACGGTCGCCTCGAAGCGGAGGAGCCCGTAGAGCCCCGCACCGACGACGGAGAGCCCTCCTCCGCCGTAGGCAGCGGCGGCCGCGAGCTTCCTGGCTGCTGCTGCTCTTCCCACCCCGACACTCTACGGACCGCCGCGCCGCGCCGGGGGCTAGATTGCCCCCATGCAGTTCGTCACCTCCTTGCTCGAGCTCATCGGCGACACCCCGCTGGTGCAGCTCTCCCGCGTCCTCGACCGGCCCGCCGCCACCCCCGGCTCCGGCCCGCTCGTGCTGGCCAAGGTCGAGTACCTCAACCCGGGCGGCTCGGTGAAGGACCGCATCGCGACGCGCATGATCGAGGCGGCCGAGGCCTCGGGCGAGCTGCAGCCGGGCGGCACGATCGTCGAGCCCACCTCGGGCAACACCGGCGTGGGCCTCGCGATGGTCGCGCAGCAGCGGGGCTACCGCTGCGTCTTCGTCTGCCCCGACAAGGTCAGCGAGGACAAGCGCAACGTGCTCCGCGCGTACGGTGCCGAGGTCGTCGTCTGCCCGACCGCCGTGGCGCCGGAGCACCCGGACTCCTACTACAACGTCTCCGACCGCCTCGCCTCCGAGCCGGGCGCGTGGAAGCCGAACCAGTACGCCAACGTCCACAACCCGCGCTCGCACTACGAGACCACCGGCCCGGAGATCTGGGCGCAGACCGAGGGCCGCATCACCCACTTCGTGGCGGGCGTCGGCACCGGCGGGACCATCTCCGGCACCGGGCGCTACCTCAAGGAGCGCAACCCGGAGGTGCAGGTCATCGGGGCCGACCCGGCCGGCTCGGTCTACTCCGGCGGCACCGGCCGGCCCTACCTCGTCGAGGGCGTGGGCGAGGACTTCTGGCCCGACACCTACGACCGCGAGATCGCGGACCGCATCATCGAGGTCTCCGACGCCGACTCGTTCGCCTTCACCCGCCGGCTCGCCCGCGAGGAGGCGATGCTCGTCGGCGGCTCCTCCGGCATGGCCGCCTTCGCCGCCGTGCAGCTCGCGCACGAGCTCGAGGGCACGCCCGAGGGGAAGGACGCCGTCATCGTCGTGCTCCTGCCCGACTCGGGGCGCGGCTACCTGACGAAGGTGTTCAACGACGCGTGGCTGGGGCAGTACGGCTTCCTGGCCGCCGCGTCCGACCGCACGGTCGGTGAGGTGCTGCGCGCCAAGAGCGGCTCGCTGCCCGACCTCGTGCACACCCACCCGGCGGAGACGATCGCCGAGGCGATCCACATCCTGCAGGAGTACGGCGTGTCCCAGATGCCCGTGGTCCGCGCCGAGCCCCCGGTGGTCGCCGCCGAGGTCGCGGGCTCGGTCTCCGAGCGCGACCTGCTCGACGCGCTCTTCACCGGCTCGGCCCGCCTCACCGACCAGGTCGAGGACCACATGTCGCCCGCCCTGCCGACCATCGGCGCCTCGGCGTCCGCGGCGGACGCGGTCGAGGCGCTCGGCTCCGCCGACGCCCTGCTCGTCCACGAGGACGGCAAGCCGGTGGGCGTCGTGACGCGGCAGGACCTGCTCGCCCACCTGGCCCGCGGATGAGCCGAGGCCCCGGACCGCTGCGCCTCGCCCTCGTCAACGACTACGAGGTCGTGGTGGCGGGGCTCGTGCGCCTGCTCGAGCCGTACGACGCGCAGGTGCGCATCGTGGAGGCGGCGGCCGGCGAGCGCGTCGGTGCGGACGCCGATGTCGTCCTGTTCGACACCTTCGCGCAGCCGTGGGGCGGGGTCCGCCTCGAGGACGTGGCGGAGCCCGGCACCCCCGTCGTCGCCTACACGTGGGACGACCGCGACGAGGTGCGCGCGGAGGCGCTGACCTGGGGCGCGGTGGCCTGCGTGCCGAAGTCGGTCGGCGCCGAGGAGCTCGTCGACCTGCTCGAGCGGGTGCGTGCCGGCGCGGTGCCGGGCGTCGTGCCGGCCGGGACGGCGTCGCGCCCGTTGCGGGCCCGCGGCTGGCCCGGGATGGAGCACGGGCTCACCGAGCGGGAGTCGGAGGTGCTGGCCCTGCTGGCAGCCGGGCGCAGCAACACCGAGATCGCGGCGGCCCTGCACCTCAGCATCAACTCCGTCAAGACCTACCTGCGCCACGCCTACCGCAAGGCGGGCGTGAACCGGCGCAGCCAGGCGGTGCTCTGGGCGCTCGACCACGGGTTCGGACCCGCGGTCGCCCGCAGCCGCACGGCCGGCTCGTGATCGCGGGGATCGACACCGAGGTCCTGCTCCTCCTGCTGCTCGCCGGGCTCGTCGCCGGCTACGTCGACGCGGTCGTGGGCGGCGGCGGGCTGGTGCAGCTGCCGAGCCTGCTGCTGGCGCTGCCGACGGCGTCGCCGGTCGAGGTGCTGGCGACCAACAAGCTGGCGTCGGCGCTCGGCGTGACGGTGAGCGCCACGACGTACTTCCGGCGGGTGCGGCCCGAGGTCGGCACGTTCGGCCCCCTCATGCTGACGGCGTTCGCGGGCTCGCTGGGCGGCGCGGGGGTGGCCTCGCTCATCCCGCGTGCGGCCTTCGAGCCGATCATCCTCGTGGTGCTGCTGGGGGTCGGCGCCTACGTGCTGCTGCGCCCCGACCTGGGCACGGTCACCGAGCTGCGCCTCGACCGGCGTGCCCACGTCGTGGCGGCGGCCCTCACCGGGCTCGTCGTCGGGTTCTACGACGGCGCGCTGGGGCCCGGCACGGGGTCGTTCTTCGTGCTGGCGCTGGTGGGCCTGCTCGGCTACGACTTCCTCAGCGCCTCCGCCAACGCCCGTCTCGCGAACTGGGCCACCAACGTCGCGGCGCTCGCCGTCTTCGTGCCCCAGGGTGCGGTGCTGTGGGGCACCGGGCTGGTCGTCGGGGTGGCGAACGTGCTCGGCAGCTACCTCGGTGCCCGCACCGCGGTGAGCCGGGGGTCGGGCTTCGTGCGCGTCTTCTTCGTGCTCGTCGTGGGCGGGTTCGCCGTGCGCATCGGGGGCGAGCTGCTCGGCCTCTGGGGCTGAGGCGGGAGTCGGGGCGAGGGACGGCCCGCTAGATTCTCCCGGTGGCCATCGCCGGGGGTATCGACCGCTTCCAGCGGCGCTTCCCGCCGTTGTCGGTGCCCATCGCCGTCATCTACAAGTACGGCGACGACCAGGGCGCCTACCTGGCCGCCATCATCTCGTTCTACGCGTTCCTCGGGATCTTCCCGCTGCTGCTGCTCGCCACGTCGATCCTCGGGTTCGTGCTGCAGGGCCAGCCCGACCTGCGCGAGGACGTGCTGAACTCCGCCCTCAGCAACTTCCCGATCATCGGCGACCAGCTCGGCCGGCCCGAGGGCGTGCAGGGCTCGGTGACCGCGATCGTCGTCGGCTCGGTCGCCGCCCTCTACGGCTCGATGGGCCTCGGCCTGGCGCTGCAGAACGCGATGCACATCGCGTGGGCGGTGCCGCGCAACAGCCGCCCCAACCCGTTCCTCCTGCGGTTCAAGAGCCTGCTGCTGCTCCTCGTGGGCGGCCTGTCGGTGCTCGCCGTGACGTCGGTGTCGGTGATCGGCAACAACACCGAGCTGCTCGGGGCGTTCGGCCTGCTGGGGCGCGCGCTCATCAGCCTCGCCACGATCCTGGCGACCGGCGTCGTGCTGAGCGTGCTCTTCCGCCTCTCCGCGGCCCGCAGCCACAGCCTGTGGGCGGCCCTGCCGGGCGGTCTCCTCGCCGCCGCGACCTGGCACCTCCTGCAGTACGCCGGATCCGCCTACGTCACCCACGTGCTGGGACGCACGTCGTCGATGAACCAGACCTTCGGCCTGGTGCTCGGCCTCATGGGCCTCATCTACGTCGCCTCGATCGTGGTGGTGCTGGCCATCGAGGTGAACGTCGTGCTGGCGCGCAGGCTCTACCCGCGCGCGCTGCTCACCCCGTTCACCGACGCGGTGGACCTGACCGATGCCGACAAGCGGGCCTACACGGCGTACGCCCGCGCGCAGCGCCACAAGGGCTTCGAGACCGTGACGGTCAGCTTCGAGAAGGTCGACCCCGGCACTCCCGAGGACGCGGTCGGCGACGACACCCGCAGCACGAGGGACATCGAGGGCGCCGGCCGGTCCGACGCGTGAGGGCGGGGTGAGCACGTCGTACCTCGTGCCCGCCGGGGACGGCGAGGCAGTGCTCGAGGTGCGCCGCTCCCGCTTCCTCGCCACCGTGCGGCGCACGGCGAGCGAGGACGAGGCGCGCGCCGTCGTCGACGGGCTGCGCCGGCGCCACCCCGACGCGCGCCACCACTGCTCGGCCCTCGCCCTGGGCCCGTGGGGCGCGAGCGGGTCGGTGCAGCGGGCCTCCGACGACGGCGAGCCGGCGGGCACGGCGGGGGCGCCGGTGCTGGACGTGCTGCGCGGCCGGGAGGTCGGTGACGTCACGCTCGTCGTCTCGCGCTGGTTCGGCGGGGTGCTGCTCGGGGCCGGCGGCCTCGTGCGGGCGTACGGCGACGCGGCCCGGGCCGGCGTCGAGGCGGCCGGGCTGCGCCGGCGCTCGCGGCTGGTCGAGCTGGAGCTGGCCGTCGACCACGGCGCGGCCGGCCGCCTCGAGAGCGACCTGCGCTCGCGCGGGGTCGCCGTGCTCGACGCGGGGTACGGCGCGGGTGTCGTGCTGCGCGTCGGCGTGCCCGACGACGAGGTCGCGACCCTGGAGCGCCTGGTCGGGGAGTCGAGCGCCGGCGCGGTGCGGCCGGTCGTGGTGGGGGAGTCGTGGGTGGACGGGCCGGTCGAGCGCGCCGCGGGTCAGCCGGCCTCGACGTCCCCGTCCACGTAGACCCAGCGCCCCGCCCGTCGGGTGAACCGGCTGCGCTCGCGCAGCACCCCGGCGCCGCCCGGTCCGGCGTGGTGGGCGGCGAACGCGACGACGCCGTCGGTGTCGTCGGCCCCGCCGGCCACCGCCTCGAGCACCTCGAGCCCGGTCCACGTCGTCGCCGGGTCCGGCGTCACGTCGTCGGGCCGCGTGCGGGGGTGCCAGCTGCGGAAGAGGTGGTCGGCGCCCTCGCGCCCGCCGATCACGTGCGCGGTGTAGCGCGAGCGCATCAGCTCCTCGGCCGTCGTCGCGACGGCGGCGCCGCGTAGCAGCCGGCCGCAGCAGGCGTCGTACGTCGCGGGCAGGCCGCACGGGCAGGGGCGGGCGAGGTCCACGCGGCGACGCTAGCTGGTCCGCGGGTGGTGCCGCTCACCTGCGGCGACTGGTCCCGTCGGGAACCCGGGAATAAGGTTGCCCGGGCTAATGGTTGCGATCTGCAACCGTCCTGTGGTGGGTGGTCGACGGACGAGAGGGCTGGCGTGGCGGACGAGACGAGCGTGACCGGGGGACCCGTGGTCGAGGGGACGCAGGACCGTCCGGCCGGGGGACGCCGGGTCCGCGGGCACTGGGCCGTGACCTTCGCCGTGCTGGCCGTCGCGGTGTCGGCCTTCACGCTCCTGCAGTCGATGGTGGTGCCGGTGCTCGGCCTCATCGCCGTGGAGATGGAGACGGACACGTCGACCGCGACGTGGGTGCTGACGGCGTACCTGCTGTCGGCCTCGATCTTCACCCCGCTGCTGGGCCGCATCGGCGACGTGGTGGGCAAGCAGAAGATGCTCGTCGTCACGATGGGCGCGCTCACCGCCGGCTCGGTGCTGGCCGCGCTGGCGACCGACATCCACGTGCTGATCCTCGCCCGGGTGCTGCAGGGCGCGGGCGGTGGCGTGCTGCCGCTGTCGTTCGGCATCATCCGCGACGAGTTCCCCGGGCGCAGCCGGGCCACGGCCCTCAGCGTCATCGCCTCGCTGGCCTCCGTCGGGTTCGGCGTCGGCATCGTCGTCGCGGGCCCGATCGTCGACGCGTTCGGCTACCACTGGCTCTTCTGGCTGCCGGGGATCGCCACGGCGATCGCCGCGCTGGCCACCGCCCTGCTCGTGCCCGAGTCGCCGGTGCAGGAGCGCACCCGGCTGCCGCTGGGCCCCGCCGTGCTGCTCGCCGGGTGGCTGGTGCCGCTCCTGCTGGCGGTCAGCCGGGGCAACGAGTGGGGCTGGGGCTCGCCGCTCGTCGTCGGCCTGCTCGTCGCCGCGGTCGTGCTCGTCGTGACGTGGGTCGTCGTGGAGAGCCGGGTGCGGGTGCCGATGGTCGACATGGTGATGATGCGCCGGCGCGGGGTGTGGACGACGAACCTCGTGGGCGCCTTCGTCGGGTTCGGCATGTTCTCCAGCTTCGGCTTCCTCCCGCAGTTCCTGCAGACCCCCGACGGCGCGGGCTACGGGTTCGGCGCCAGCATCACCGAGTCGGGCCGCATCCTGCTTCCCTCGGCCGTGATGAGCTTCCTGGTCGGCTTCGTGACGGCGTACCTGGTGCGCCGGGTGGGCGCCCGCGTGGTCATCGTGACGGGCACGCTGCTGTCGGCCGCCGCGTTCGGATCGATCGCGGTGTGGCACGACGAGGTGTGGCAGATCGTCGCCGCCATGACCGTGCAGGGCCTCGGGAGCGGCCTGGTGTTCGCCTCGATCGCCGGCGTGGTCATCGCCTCCGTGCC
The DNA here is from genome assembly GCF_029493445.1 of Nocardioides sp. ChNu-99. Lineage (NCBI taxonomy): Bacteria > Bacillati > Actinomycetota > Actinomycetes > Propionibacteriales > Nocardioidaceae > Nocardioides > Nocardioides sp. ChNu-99. The sequence goes on from NZ_JAHWBL010000055.1 coordinate 10,896, forward strand.
CGCGCACCAGACCGGCGTCGCGTCCGGCATGAACGCCAACATCCGCACGATCGGCGGCTCGATCGGCTCCGCCGTGATGGCCGGCATCGTGACCGCGCACGTCGGTGCCGGCGGCCTGCCGACGGTCGACGGCTACGTCATCGGCTTCGCGCTGCTGGCCGGCGGCATGCTCCTGGCCGCCCTCGCCGCGTGCGCGATCCCGGACCAGCGCACCCCCGGTGAGCGTCGCCGTACCGCCCCCGTCGTGGCCTCGCAGCCCGCCTCCCCGGTGCTTGCGCCCGGGTCTAGCGTGGGGGCGTGACCCCACCCCCCACCCCGCCGCCGACCGCGGCGACCCTCGGCGAGCTCCGCGCGACCGGCTACGCGCCGCGCACGGTCAAGGCCGAGATCAGGGACAACCTGCTGGCCCGCCTCGCCGCCGGCGAGGACCCCTGGCCCGGGCTGCACGGCCTGCAGGACACCGTGCTGCCGCAGCTCGAGCGGGCGCTCATCGCCGGCCACGACGTGGTGCTGCTGGGCGAGCGCGGCCAGGGCAAGACCCGGCTCCTGCGCACCCTCGTCGGCCTGCTCGACGAGTGGCAGCCCGTCATCGCCGGCTCCGAGCTGGGGGAGGACCCCCTCGAGCCCGTCACGCCCGCGTCGCGCCGCCTGGCCGCCGAGCTGGGGGACGCGCTGCCGGTCGCGTGGCGCCACCGCAGCGAGCGGTACGCCGAGAAGCTGGCGACACCGGACACGTCGGTGGCGGACCTCATCGGCGACGTCGACCCGATGAAGGTCGCCGAGGGCCGCCTGCTGGGCGACCCCGAGACCATCCACTTCGGCCTGGTGCCGCGCAGCCACCGCGGCATCGTCGCGATCAACGAGCTGCCCGACCTCGCCGAGCGCATCCAGGTCGCGATGCTCAACGTGATGGAGGAGCGCGACGTGCAGGTGCGCGGCTACGTCGTGCGCCTCGACCTCGACGTGCTCGTCGTCGCGTCCGCCAACCCGGAGGACTACACGAACCGTGGTCGCATCATCACGCCGCTGAAGGACCGCTTCGGCGCGGAGATCCGCACGCACTACCCGACCGAGCTCGACGACGAGGTCGCGGTGATCCGTCAGGAGGCCGACCTCGTCGCCGACGTGCCGGCCCACCTGCTCGAGATCCTTGCCCGCTTCACGCGCGCGCTGCGCGGCTCGTCGTCGGTGGACCAGCGCTCGGGCGTCTCCGCGCGCTTCGCGATCGCCGGTGCCGAGACCATCGCGGCGGCCGCGCTGCACCGCGCCACCCGGCGCGGCGAGGACGAGGCCGTGGCTCGCGTCGTCGACCTGGAGACCGCCGTCGACGTGCTCGGCGGCAAGGTCGAGTTCGAGTCGGGCGAGGAGGGGCGCGAGCGGGCGGTGCTCGACCACCTCCTGCGCACCGCGACCGCCGAGGCCGTGCGCCGGTACCTGCGCGGCGTCGACCTCGCCGCCCTCGTCGACGCGTTGGAGGCGGGCGCCTCCATCACGACGGGCGAGCAGGTCACTGCGGGCGAGCTGCTCGACGGGCTGCCCCCGCTGCCGCCGAGCGGCGCGGGCGAGTCGGACCTGTACGACGTGCTCGCCGAGCGCCTCGGCGCCACCACACCGGGCCAGCGCGCGAGCGCCATCGAGCTCGCCCTGGAGGGCCTGTTCCTCGCGCGCAAGGTCGGCAAGGAGCAGGACACCGGGCGCACGACGTACGGGGTGGAGTAGCCGTGGCCACGCGGGGCTCGCGCTACCAGCGGTACGCCGGCGGGGACCCGCTGGCGCCGCCCGTCGACCTCGCCGAGGCGCTCGACGCCATCGGCGAGGACGTGATGGCCGGCTACTCGCCGGAGCGCGCGATGCGCGAGCTCCTGCGCCGCGGCACCCGCGACCAGCAGGGCCTCGACGACCTGATGCGGCGCGTGGCGGAGAAGCGGCGCGAGCTGCTCGCCCGCCACGACCTCGACGGCACGCTGCGCGAGGTCACCGAGCTGCTCGAGCGGGCGGTGCTCGCCGAGCGCGGGCAGCTCGCGCGCGACGTGACGATGGACGACGCCGACCGCACCCTGCGCGAGATGCAGCTGGAGAACCTGTCGCCGTCGACGGCGGCGGCGGTCAGCGAGCTCGCCTCCTACGACTGGGCGTCCAGCGAGGCCCGCGAGACCTACGAGCAGATCAAGGACCTGCTGGGCCGCGAGCTGCTCGACCAGCGCTTCGCCGGCATGAAGCAGGCCCTCGAGGGCGCCAGCGACGCCGACCGCGCCGCGATCGCGGCGATGCTCACCGACCTCAACGCCCTGCTGGAGAAGCACGCCCGCGGCGAGGACACCGAGCAGGACTTTCGCGACTTCATGGCGGAGCACGGCGCGTACTTCCCGGAGGATCCCCAGAGCGTCGAGGAGCTGGTCGACGCGATGGCCCAGCGCGCCGCGGCGGCGCAGCGGATGCTGAACTCGATGACGCCCGAGCAGCGCGCCGAGCTGATGGAGCTCTCCGCGCAGGCCTTCGGGTCGCCCGCGCTGCTCGACGAGCTCTCCCGGCTCGACGCCAACCTCCAGGGCCTGCGCCCGGGCGAGGACTGGGGCGGGTCGGAGCAGTTCGGCGGCTCCGAGGGGCTCGGGCTCGGCGACGGCACCGGGGCGCTGCAGGACCTGGCGGAGCTCGACGCGCTGGCCGAGCAGCTGGCGCAGTCCCACCCCGGCGCGCGGCTCGACGACGTCGACCTCGACGCGCTGGCCCGCCAGGTCGGCGACGACGCCGCCGTGGACGCGCGCACGCTGGCCGAGCTCGAGCGGGCGCTGCGCTCGTCGGGCTACCTCCAGCGCGGGTCCGACGGGCAGCTGCGCCTGTCGCCGCAGGCGATGCGCCAGCTCGGCAAGGCGCTGCTGCGCGACGTCTCCCAGCGGCTCTCGGGCCGGCAGGGTGCGCGCGAGATGCGCTCCGGCGGCGGCTCGGCCGACGCGACGGGCGGCACCCGCGAGTGGGCGTTCGGCGACACCGAGCCCTGGGACCTGCCGCGCACGGTGCTCAACGCCGTACGCCGCGAGGTCGCCGCCGGTGGGCGGCCCGCGGGGGCGCGCGGGGTGCGGCTGGAGATCGGCGACGTCGAGGTGACCGAGTCGGAGCAGCGCACCCAGGCGGCGGTGGCGCTGCTGGTGGACACGTCGTTCTCGATGGCGATGGACGGCCGGTGGGTGCCGATGAAGCGCACCGCGCTGGCCCTGCACCAGCTGATCTCGACGCGGTTCCGGGGCGACCGGCTGGAGCTCATCGGCTTCGGCCGGCACGCGGAGACCCTGCAGATCGAGCAGCTCACCGGCCTCGACGCGATGTGGCAGAAGGGCACGAACCTGCACCACGGGCTCCTGCTCGCGCAGCGCCACTTCCGCCGCCACCCCGGCATGCAGCCGGTGCTCCTCGTCGTCACCGACGGCGAGCCGACCGCCCACCTCGAGCGCGGTGGCGACGTGTTCTTCGACTACCCGCCCCACCCGCTGACGCTGGCGCGGACCGTGGCGGAGCTCGACAGCGTGGTGCGGCTCGGCACGCAGACGACGTTCTTCCGGCTGGGCGAGGACCCGGGCCTGGCCCGCTTCCTCGACTCCCTGGCGCGCCGCGCCGGCGGCCGGGTCGTCGCGCCCGAGCTCGACGACCTCGGTGCCGCCGTCGTCGGCTCCTACCTGGGGGACCGCTCGGGCCGCTCGCCGTACGGCGGGGGCGGCGGGGGCGGGTACGACGGCGGGTTCGGCGACCTCGGGGGCTGGGGCGGCCGGGGGTCCTGGGCGGGCTGACGCGGCTGACGCGGCTGGCCGGAGACGCCTGGCCGGAAGTCGACGGAGGCTGACGGTCGGAGCCCTCGTGGCGTCGCGCTCGAGCCGCGACGATCGGCGTCGTGATGATCGGGATCCTGGTGTTCGACGACGTCGAGGTGCTCGACGCGTGCGGGCCGTACGAGGTGTTCACGACCGCGGCGCGGGTCGCCGCACGACGCGGGGACGTCCGCGAGGAGGCCCCACCCTTCGAGGTGCTGCTGGTCGCCGCGGACGCGTCGCGGCCCGTGCGGGCGCGCGCGGGGCTGCGGCTCGGGGTGGACGTGGCGCTGGCCGACGCGCCCGCGCTCGACCTGCTGCTCGTGCCGGGCGGCGTCACCGACGCCGTGGAGGCGGACGCCGAGGTCGTCGCCTGGGTGCGGGAGCGGGCAGCGGCGACACCCCTCGTCGCGTCGGTCTGCACCGGCGCGTTCGTGCTGGCCGAAGCCGGGGTCCTCGTGGACCAGACCGTGACGACGCACTGGGAGGACGTGCCCGACCTCCGCCGCCGCTGGCCCGCCCTCGACGTGGTCGAGGACCGGCGCTGGGTCCGCGACGGGGACGTCCTCACCTCCGCGGGCATCTCCGCCGGCATCGACCTCGCGCTCCACCTCGTCGAGGTGCTGGCCGGACGCGCGCTCGCCGAGGCCACCGCGCGGCAGATGGACTACGCGTGGCAGGAGACCGCGGCCGGCTGAGCGCGGCGTGTCAGGGGAGTGGTGACGACCGGGCGGGAGCGTCGGGGCGCGAGCGCCGCCCCGACCGCCGGGCCCGCCCCGGCTGCCCCGGATGGGCGGGCGCGCGGCGGGCGACGAGTCGGTCGAGCACGCCGTACAGCGTCATGGCCCCGCAGCCGACGGCGACCAGCAGCGCCACGCCGGCGACGGTGTCGGAGGCGCCGCGCAGCGCCACCGCCGCGACGACGGCCAGGGCGGTCGCGAGCGTCCACCGGGTCACGGTGCGCCGGGTCCACGGCGGGTGGCCGAGCTGGCGGGAGAACAGCACGCGCCGAGGATAGGCGGGCGCCCCGTAGGGTCGGCCCGTGACGACGCCGACCGCCGACCACGACCCGTTCCTCTGGCTCGAGGAGGTCACCGGCGACGACGCGCTGGCCTGGGTGGCCGAGCGCAACGCCGGCGCCGAGGCCACGCTGGGCGCCCTGCCCGGCTTCACCGCGACCCGCGACGCCGTGCTCGGTGTGCTCGACGCCGACGACCGCATCCCGCTCGTCGGCAAGGCGGGGGACTGGTACTACAACGTCTGGCGCGACGCCGCCCACGAGCGGGGGCTGTGGCGCCGCACGACGCTCGCGTCGTACCGCACCGACACCCCGGAGTGGGACGTCCTGCTCGACCTCGACGCGCTCGGCGAGGCCGAGGACGAGAAGTGGGTCTGGCACGGTGCCCAGGTGCTGCGCGTCGGCCCCCTGGCCCACCGCCGCGCACTCGTCACGCTGTCGCGCGGCGGCTCCGACGCCGACACCACCCGCGAGCTCGACCTCGACACCCGCACGTTCATCGCGCCCGAGGACGGCGGCTTCGTGCGGCCCGAGGGCAAGGGCGGCGTCGCGTGGGTCGACGCCGACACCCTCCTCGTCGCCACCGACACGGGCCCCGGCTCGCTCACCACCTCCGGCTACCCGCGGATCGCCCGCCGCTGGCGACGCGGCACCCCGCTCGCCGACGCGCCCGTCGTGCACGAGGGCGCGGTCGACGACATGGCGGTGGGCGTCGGGTACGACGCGACGCCCGGCCACGAGCGCGCGTTCGTGCACCGGATGATGGGGTTCTACACCTCCGAGACCCACCTGCTGGGCGACGACGACACCCTGGTGCGCATCGACGTCCCCGACTCCGCCGAGCCCGCCGTGTGGCGCGAGCACCTCCTCGTCCACCTGCGCGAGGAGTGGACACCGGCGGCGGGCGGGCCGACGTACCCCAGCGGGTCCCTGCTGGTCGCCGACCTCGACGCCTGGCTGGGGGGCGAGCGGGACCTGGTCGCGCTCTTCACCCCGACCGCCACGCGCTCCCTGGCCGGCTGGACCCGCACCCGCCACCGCCTCGTGCTCGTGCAGCTGGAGGACGTCGTGCACCGCGTCGAGGTGCTGACCCCGCCGACCGCACCGGGCGAGGCCTGGGAGCGCCACGACCTGGCGGGGCTCCCGCCGTACTCCTCCGTGGGCGTGCGCGCGGTCGACGCGACCGACGACGGCCCCGACGGCGACCTCGCGTGGCTCGACGTGAGCGGCTACCTGACGCCTCCCACCCTCGCGCTCGTCGACCTCGGCGCGAGCGGGGCGCCGGGGGAGCCCACCCCGCTCAAGGCGAGCCCGGCGCGCTTCGACGCCTCGACCCACACCGTCACGCAGCGCTTCGCCACCTCCGACGACGGCACGCGGATCCCCTACTTCGTCGTCGCCCCGCACGCCGCGCTCGCCGGCGACGCGCCCGTCCCGACGGTCCTGTACGGCTACGGCGGGTTCGAGGTCTCGCTGACGCCCGGCTACTCCGGCGGGGTCGGGCGGGCGTGGCTGGCCCGCGGCGGCGCGTACGTCGTGGCGAACATCCGCGGCGGCGGCGAGTACGGCCCCGCGTGGCACCAGGCGGCGCTGCGCGAGAACCGCCACCGCGCCTACGAGGACTTCGCAGCGGTGGCGCGCGACCTCGTCGCCACCGGGCTCACCACCCGCGACCGGCTCGGCATCATGGGCGGCTCGAACGGCGGGCTGCTGGTCGGCAACGTGCTGGTGCGCTACCCCGACCTGGTCGCCGCCGTCGTCTGCACCGTGCCGCTGCTCGACATGCTGCGCTACCCGCACCTGCTGGCCGGCGCCTCCTGGATGGCCGAGTACGGCGACCCCGACGACCCGGCGGACCGCCCGTTCGTCGAGCAGATCTCCGCCTACCACCGGGTGGCGGAGGGCACGACGTACCCGGCCGTGCTGCTCACCACCTCGACCCGCGACGACCGGGTGCACCCGGGCCACGCCCGCAAGACGGCGGCGCGGCTGGAGGAGGTGGGCGCGGACGTCACCTACTGGGAGAACGTCGAGGGCGGCCACGGCGGCGCGTCGACCAACGCGCAGGCGGCCACGAAGGCGGCGCTGGAGTGGGAGTTCCTGGCCGACCGGCTCGGTCTCGCGGGGGCACCCGAGCGCGGCTGAGGGCCGGGCGTGCTCGGGCGCGGGCGGACCTCAGGTGAGCTCGCGCAGCTCCGAGAGGCTGGTGCGGGTGGCCGCGCGCCACGCCTCGAGCTCGTCCTCGCCCGCCTCGGCCCACAGCTCGTGCAGCTCGGAGGCCTCGGTGCCGGCGAGCGCCCGCTCGCCCTGCCGCACCAGCCAGGCGAGCCGCTCGGGGGTCAGGAGGGCCGCGAAGGCCGTGAGGTCGAGGTCGGCGACCTCCTCCGACGGGTCGTGGGCCTCGAGCGCGACGAGGGCCAGCTCGACGAGCGCGACGGCGAACTCGCCGCCGTCGGCGTCGAGGTAGTCACCGTCGAACGCCCACTCGATGGCGTCGAAGGAGAACGTCCCGTCCTCGATCTCCCCGAGGAGGTCCGCCGCTCCGTCGTTGTCGAAGGGGCCCAGCCCCCAGGTGCCCATGCGCGGAACTCTGGCACACGGCCGCCGTCCGGGTCACGCCCCGCGGTTCACACCTGCGGGTCGGGCCCGGCGCCGGGTTCCGCGAACCCCGGCAGCGACTCCTCGAGGATGCGGCGGAACGGCGCCTGCGCCTCGAGCTGGCACAGCACGCCGACGGCGGCGAGCCACGTGCGGTGGATGAGCAGGTACGACGGGGGCAGGTTGAGGCGCAGCCCCACCGCCGCGACGGGGTCGCGGGGGTCGCTCAGCCGCTCGTACTGCTCGCGCAGCCACTCCCGCGTGAAGCGGTAGTCGTCGACCATCGTCGGCTCCACGAACGGGGCGAGGAAGGTCAGCAGCAGGTCGGGGTCGACGCGGACCTTGTCGCGGATGAACCCCTCGGCGCGCAGGCCGGCCTCGAGCCCGTCGCGGTCGGAGCGGCCGGCCACGCGCAGCAGCCGCCCCATCGCCTCCGGCATGCCGCCCTCGGGCAGCCGCGCGACGGCGCCGAAGTCGAGCACGCCGAGGCGCCCGGGGGCGCCGTCGGCGGTGGGCAGCACCCGGAAGTTGCCCGGGTGCGGGTCGGCGTGGAGCAGACCCGTGCGCCGCGGGCCGTCGAAGAGGAAGCGGGCGAACAGCTGGCCGTAGTGGTCCCGCTCCTCGGGGGTGCCGTCGGCGATCGTCCCGGCGATGGAGCCGGGGCTGTCGAGCCACTCGGTGACGAGCACCTTCTCGGTGTGGGCGACGACGTCGGGCACGACGTACTCGTCGTCGTCGCGGTACGCCGCCGCGAACGCCGCCTGCGCCTCCGCCTCCAGGCGGTAGTCGAGCTCCTCGGCCATCCGGTCCTGCAGCTCGGTGACGAGGGCGCGCACGTCGATACCGGGGAGCAGCGGGGCGAGGGTCCGCGCGAGACGGGAGAGCTGGCGCAGGTCGGAGGCGATGGCCTCCCCGGCGCCGGGGTACTGCACCTTGACGGCGACCTCGCGCTCGGTGGCGGGGTCGTCGGGGTCGTCGCGCCAGCGACCGCGGTGCACCTGGCCGATGGACGCCGCGGCGGTGGGTCCGCCGTCGAACCACACGAGGTGGCGTCGCCACGCGATGCCCGCGGCGCCCAGCTCGGCGTCGAGCACCTCCCGCACCTGGTGGGTGGGCATCGGCGGGGCCGCGTCCTGCAGCCGCGTGAGCTCGGTGCGGTAGGCCGCCATCGACTCCTCCGGCAGGGCCGCCTCGAGCACCGACAGCATCTGGCCGAACTTCATGGCGCCGCCCTTGAGCTGGCCCAGCGTGCGGAACACCTGCTCCGCGGTGCGCTGCTGGATCTCGGCGGTGACGAGCTCGGCCGGGCGGCCGCCGATGCGCTTGCCGAGACCCACGGCGCTGCGGCCGGCGTACCCCAGCGGCAGCGCCGCGAGCCGCGCCGTGCGGGCGGCGGTGCGGCGCGGGAGGCCCCGACGCCCGTCACGCTCGACGGGGTCGGGGCGGTCGGGACGCTCGCCCCGGTCGCGGGGCTCGGGGGGCTGGCTCACGTCGTTCATCGTCCCCCACGACCGGTCACGCGCCCGGGACCCGCGTCACGCCGTCGCGGGGAACCGGACGCCGGTGTTGGCGTGGCAGCGGTAGCCGAACGGGTTCTTCGCCAGGTACTGCTGGTGCGCGGGCTCGGCGTAGTAGTACTCCGCGGCGGGCGCGATCTCGGTGGTCACGTCGCCGAGGCGCCGGCGGCGCAGCTCCGCGGCGTACACCTCGGTGAGCTCGCGCGCCGTGGCCTCCTGCTCGGGGGTGGTGAAGTAGATCGCCGAGCGGTACTGCGTGCCGATGTCGTTGCCCTGGCGCATGCCCTGCGTCGGGTCGTGGACCTCGAAGAACGCCTTCACCAGGTCGGCGTAGGAGATCCGGGCGGGGTCGAACACGATCCGGACGGCCTCGGTGTGACCCGTGCGGCCGGAGCAGACCTCCTCGTACGACGGGTGCGGCGTGTGCCCGCCGGCGTACCCGACCGACGTCGACCAGACGCCGTCCTTGCCCCAGTAGACCTCCTCGGCGCCCCAGAAGCAGCCGAGGCCGAAGATCGCGACCTCGAGACCGTCGGGGACGTCGTCGGTGACGACCGGGGTGCCCAGCACGACGTGCTCGCCAAGGGTGAACCAGGGCTCGCTGCGCCCCTTCAGCGCCTCGTCGGCGGTGGGCAGGCTGCTCTTGCTGCGGGATCCGAACACGGTGTCCTCCAACGGTCTCGACGGCGTCGTCCACCGAGCCCAACACCTCGGGGCCGCCAACCCTTCCCGGCGCGTAGGCTCGCCGGGGTGAGCAGCGAGCAGACCCCCCAGGGGCACGGCCAGCAGGGCAAGCACGGCTTCGAGACGCGCGCGATCCACGCGGGCTACGAGCCCGACCCGACGACGGGCGCGGTCATCCCGCCGATCTACGCCACGTCGACCTACAAGCAGGACGGCGTCGGCGGCATGCGGGGCGGCTACGAGTACAGCCGCTCGGGCAACCCGACGCGCACCGCGCTCGAGGCGAACATCGCGGCGCTGGAGGAGGGCGAGCGCGGCTTCGCGTTCGCCTCCGGCCTCGCCGCGGAGGACACCCTCATCCGGGCGCTCACCCGCCCCGGGGACCACGTCGTCATCCCCGACGACGCGTACGGCGGCACCTACCGCCTCGTCGACAAGGTCGCCCGGCCGTGGGGCCTCGAGCACACCCCGGCGCCCGTCGCGGACGTCGACGCCGTGCGCGCCGCGATCCGTCCCGGCACCACGAAGCTCGTGTGGGTCGAGACGCCCACCAACCCCCTGCTGACCATCGGTGACATCGAGGCCCTCGCGGGCGTCGCCCACGACGCGGGCGCGCTGCTCGTCGTCGACAACACCTTCGCCTCGTCCTACCTGCAGCAGCCGCTGACGCTCGGCGCCGACGTCGTGGTGCACTCGACGACGAAGTACGCCGGCGGCCACTCCGACGTGGTCGGCGGTGCGCTCGTCGTGCGCGACCTGGAGGTCGCCGAGCAGCTGGCCTTCTTCCAGAACTCGATCGGCGGCGTCGCCGGGCCGTTCGACTCCTGGCTGGTGCTGCGCGGCCTGCGCACGCTGGCGCTGCGCATGGAGCGGCACTGCGACAACGCGGAGCTGGTCGCGGCGCACCTCGCCGCCCACCCGGCCGTCGAGCAGGTCATCTACCCCGGCCTGGAGTCGCACCCCGGCCACGCGGTCGCCGCGCGGCAGATGAGGCGCTTCGGCGGGATCGTGTCGTTCCGGTTGGAGGCGGGCGAGCAGGCGGCGCTCGACGTGTGCGCGGCCACCGAGCTCTTCACCCTCGGCGAGTCGCTCGGCGGCGTCGAGTCGCTGATCGAGCACCCGGGCCGCATGACGCACGCCTCCGTGGCCGGCACCGACCTCGAGGTGCCGGGCGACCTCGTGCGCCTCAGCGTCGGCATCGAGACCGGCGCCGACCTCCTCGCCGACCTCGACCAGGCCCTGGCCCGCGCCACCCGGTGACCCGCCGGTGAGGCTCGCGGTCTGCGCCGACCTGGGCTCGACCTGGACCAAGGCGCTGCTCGTCGGGCTCGACGGCGCGGACGCCGGGCGCGTGCTGGCCACGGCCGCCCACCCGACGACCCTGCCCGGGCCCGAGCGCCCTGGCGCCGACCTCGTCGACGGGTACGACGCCTGCCTCGCCGCCCTGCTCGCCGCCCGTCCCGACGCCCGCGTCGCGCTGGCCGGGGGACGGCTCGAGCAGCACGCGTGCTCGTCGGCCGGGGGAGGGCTGCGGATCGCGGTCGTCGGCAACGAGGCCCTAGTGACGGCCGAGGCTGGGCGCCGCGTGGCCCTGTCCAGCGGCGGCCGGGTCGTCGCGGTGCACGCGCTGGCCGACGCACCGGGCCTCACGGGCGGGCCCGACGTCGCGCCCGCGCTCGCGGCGCGGCCCGACGTCGTGCTGCTCGTGGGCGGCACCGACGGCGGCAACCCCGAACCTCTGGTCGCCGGGGCCACGGCGCTCGTCGCGGGCGGCTGGCGGGGCCCCGTCGT
>NZ_JAHWBL010000056.1:0-21409 GCF_029493445.1 Nocardioides sp. ChNu-99
CGCCCGTGCTGGGGCGCCGGGCGGCCGGGTCGGGCGCGTCGGGGCGCGGGGGCGGCGCGCGCGCCGCGAGGCCCGACCGCACGGACGAGCCGCTGACCTCCCGCGAGCGCGAGATCCTCGGCCTGGTCGCCCAGGGCCGCAGCAACGGGGAGATCGCCCGTCAGCTGTTCATCAGCGTCAAGACGGTGTCGGTGCACGTCTCGAACATCCTCGCCAAGCTCGGCGCGTCCGGGCGCACCGAGGCGGCGGCGCTGGCCCGCCGGAAGGGACTGCTGTGACGTTCCGCTGCGCCGCCGCCAGCGCGGCCGACGACGAGCCCCTCGCGGGCACCGCGCCGACCGACGACACGTGGCTGCTCGTCGAGCAGCCCGGCCCGTGGGGCCGCAAGGCGCTGCGGGAGAGCGACCTGCCGCCCGAGGTGGCGGCCCACCTCGGCGGGCTGCGGGGCGTGCGGGTGCAGCTGGTGCGCCGGCCCGGACGGCGGCCGGACGGCCCGCGGCACGTGTTCGCCGCCCGCCGCGAGGGCGCCGGGTACGCCGTCACCGCGGCCCTCCTGCCCGACCTCGCCGCCCTGCTCGGCACCCGTGCCGACGACGTCGCACGGGGCGCGCTGCCGGGAGCGGCGCCGTACCCGGACCCGCTGTGGCTGGTGTGCACCAACGGCCGTCGCGACCTGTGCTGCGCCGAGCTCGGGCGCCCGGTGGCGCAGGCGCTCGCGGACCGGTGGCCCGAGGCGACGTGGGAGACCACGCACCTGGGCGGGCACCGGTTCTCCGCGACGCTGGTGGCGCTGCCGTCGGGGGTGGCGCTGGGTCGGCTCGACCCGGGCGGAGCGGTCGCGGCGTGTGCCGCGCTGGCCGACGGGCACGTCCCGCTCGAGGTGGCGCGGGGCGCGGCCGGCCTGCCCGCGGCCGCCCAGGCGGCGGAGCTGCACGTGCGGGCGACGACGGGGCTGACCGCGCTCGACGCGGTGCGCGTGCTCGAGGCCGGGGACGACGAGGTCGTGCTCGCGGTGGCGGGCGGCGGCGGGGCCGAGGAGCTCGTGCGCTGCCGCGTGGCGTCGCGCCCGGGCGCCGCGCGCCGGCAGAGCTGCGGGGACGAGAAGACGGGTGCCGCACCGGTCTGGGAGGTCGTCACCGTGCCGTGAGCCGCGCCGTGAGGGCCGCGGCGCCCGGTCGCCCGTTTGGTCGGCTTGACACCCGCGACGAGAATGGCCGACCAACGGCCCGCGGTGCGCGGGCAGGGACGAGACCGAGGGAGTCACCGCGGTGGTGGACGAGAACGACGACCGGCCCGTGCTCGTGGGCGTCATCGCCCTCGTGGGGGTGGGCCTCGTCGTCGGCCTGATCGTGGGGCTCGTGGCCCTCGGCGGCGTGCGCGTGCTAGGTCTCTCCGGCGGTGGCGGCGGCGGTGGGGGCGAGGCCGCGGAGCCCACCCTCGTGCTGCCCGAGGTGAGCCTCACTGACTCGCCCACGGGGCCGCTCATCACGCTGACCCCCGAGGGCGAGGGGGGCTCCGAGGACGCGGAGGAGTCCGAGGAGCCCGAGCCGGCGGCGACGACCACCACCACGACCGCGGCGGCCGCGCCCGAGATCACGCTGCAGGCGAGCACCACGAGCGCGGGCGTCATGGACCGCATCGACATCTCCGGGGTGTACACCGGCGGCGACGGCGCGATCCTCACGATCCAGCGCTTCACCGACGGCAGCTGGAACGACATCGCCGCCAACACCTCGGTCTCCGGCGGGCTGTACTCCACCTACATCGCGCTGGGCCGGCCGGGCGAGAACCGCATCCGCGCCGTCGACGACAGCACGGGGCTGGCGTCGAACGAGGTCACCATCCAGATCGGCTGACCGGCGGGTCCGCCCACCCGGCTGGTCCGCCCACCCGACTCACCCCTGCCTGACGCGTCAGGCGCCGAGGTGGGCCCGCGCCGCCGCCACGAGGTCAGGGTCCGGGTGGTCGCGGTCGAGCGCGTCGATGCTCGCGACGGTGGGGGCCATGGCGCCGTCGGTGTCCGTCACGAACAGCACCGGGTGGCTGCCCGGCGCGACCTCCGCCAGGCGCGCGCGCACCCGTGCGTCGCCCAGCGCGTCGTCCAGCAGCGCTCGGCCGACCCGGCGCCACTGCCCGGCGTCCGGGGCGGCGTCCAGAGCGGCGTCGTGGGCGCGGGCGAGGGCATCGCTCACGCGCACCAGGGGCTCCGCGCCGTCCTCGGGGACCACGCCCAGGTCGCCGTCGCCCCACTCGTCGGGCCACCAGCGCAGGTGGGCGCGCATGCCCTCGTCGTCCCGGTCGGCCGCGGACTGCGCCGCTACCAGCCGCACCAGGGCCCCCTCGCCGTGCGCGGCGAGACCGACCGTCGACACGTCGGAGTCGGTCAGCAGCGCGACCGCGTAGACCCGCTCGCCGACGTGCGGCGCGAGCAGCGGTCCGAGGGTCGCGACGATGCTCGTGACCAGGCGGTCGCGCAGCGCGTCGAGGTCGTCCACGGAGGCAGCGTAGGTGGGACGATGGCGTCGTGCGCCTCCGCTCCCGTCGTGATCGTGGTCCTTCCGTCCGCTCGATGTGGGCGGCCTACGAGGCCGGAGACGTGTCCCGCGCGGAGGAGATCGCCGAGCAGCTCGTCGCGGGATCGCCCGACGACCACGACACGTGGTTCCAGACGGGACTGCTCGCCAAGGTCGAGGGCAGGTGGGAGCTGTGCGCCGAGCGCAGCGAGCGCGCCGTGCCGCTCCTCACGCCGCGGGGCCGCCGTTCCTACCGGGGCGAGCATCCCTCGGCGTGGAACGCCGGGATCGCGGCCACGGTGCTCGAGCGCTGGGCCGACGCGCGCAGGGCCTGGGACGTCGCCGGCGTGGGGGTCGACCTGGGGGAGGGCGACGGGCCCATCGAGGCCGACCTGGGGCTCGCGCCCGTGCGCCTCAACCCGGAGGAGCGGCCGCCGACCGCGCCGGGCGGAGGGGCGAGCGCCGTCGTCTGGACACGCCGCCTGAGCCCGGCGCACGGCCGGGTCGTCAGCATCCCGTTCGCCGAGACGGGTCACCGGTACGGCGACCTCGTCGCTCACGACGGGGCGCCTTCCGGCACCCGCACCCTGGACGGTCGCAAGGTGCCCGTGTTCGACGCCCTCCGGCTCATCGAGGCCTCGACGACACCGGCCTGGGAGGTGAGCGTCGAGGGGGCCGGGCCCGCCGACGTCGAGGCGCTGGCCGACGCGGTGCTGGACGCCGGGCTCGGGTTCGACGACTGGGGCGGTGTCCGGGTCCTCTGCGCCGAGTGCTCAGCCGGTGACCCCGACCGACGTGGGTCCCACCGTCACGAGGACCCGCCGGCGGGCTCGGGTCGACTCGTGATCGCGGGCGAGCGCGACGTCGCCACCGCTCTCACCGCCGCGTGGAGCGAGCAGCGGCCCCACGTCGTCGCGGGCCCGCCCGAGCCGATCCGCGACTGAGCGCTGCGGATCCGCCAAGGCGGGAATGGAGTCGGCCGGACCTGCGTTGCCCCGTACGACGAAAGTTGAGTTGAGTCGGCTCAGCAAATTTGTGAGACTCGACCCGGCGACGCACCATGGGAGTCACGCCCGGAGCGTCGGTCGCGGTCAGACGCAGATGGTCCCACCCGACTCGACGCCGGTCCCGCAGACAGCCCGGTACCCAGCCCGGCACCCCAGCACAGGAGGAACACATGGCTCGCGCAGTCGGAATCGACCTCGGCACCACCAACTCGGTCGTCGCCGTCCTGGAGGGCGGCGAGCCGACCGTCATCGCCAACGCCGAGGGCGCGCGCACCACGCCGTCCGTCGTCGCGTTCGCGAAGTCCGGCGAGGTCCTCGTCGGCGAGGTCGCCAAGCGTCAGGCGGTCACCAACGTCGACCGCACCATCCGCTCGGTGAAGCGGCACATGGGCACGGACTGGAAGACCCAGCTCGACGACAAGTCCTTCACCCCCCAGCAGATCAGCGCGTTCGTGCTCCAGAAGCTGAAGCGCGACGCGGAGGCCTACCTCGGCGAGCCCGTGACCGACGCGGTCATCACGGTGCCGGCGTACTTCTCCGACGCGCAGCGCCAGGCGACGAAGGAGGCGGGCGAGATCGCCGGCCTCAACGTCTCCCGCATCGTCAACGAGCCGACGGCGGCCGCGCTGGCCTACGGCCTCGACAAGGGCGACGACCAGACGATCCTCGTCTTCGACCTCGGTGGCGGCACGTTCGACGTCTCGCTGCTGGAGATCGGCGAGGGCGTCGTCGAGGTGAAGGCCACCAGCGGCGACAACGAGCTCGGTGGTGACGACTGGGACAAGCGCGTCGTCGAGTGGATGGTCACGAAGTTCAAGAACGCCAACGGCGTGGACCTCGGCGCGGACAAAATCGCCGCGCAGCGCCTCCAGGAGGCGGCGGAGAAGGCGAAGATCGAGCTCTCCTCCTCCAGCGAGACCACGATCCACCTGCCCTACATCACCCACGGCGAGTCGGGCCCGCTGCACTTCGAGGAGAAGCTGACGCGCGGCGAGTTCCAGCGCATCACCGCCGACCTGCTCGAGCGCACCAAGTCGCCCTTCCAGCAGGTGCTGAAGGACGGCGGCGTCGCGGTCTCCGCGATCGACCACGTCGTGCTCGTGGGTGGTTCCACCCGCATGCCGGCCGTCTCCGACCTGGTGAAGGAGCTGCTCGGCGGCAAGGAGCCCAACAAGGGCGTCAACCCGGACGAGGTCGTCGCGCTCGGCGCGGCCCTGCAGGCCGGCGTGCTCAAGGGCGAGGTCAAGGACGTGCTGCTCCTCGACGTCACGCCGCTGAGCCTGGGCATCGAGACGAAGGGCGGCATCATGACCACCCTCATCGAGCGCAACACGACGATCCCGACCAAGCGCAGCGAGATCTTCACGACGGCGGACGACAACCAGCCGTCGGTCGAGATCAAGGTCGCGCAGGGCGAGCGCCAGATGTGGTCGCAGAACCAGCCGCTCGGCAACTTCGAGCTGACGGGCCTGCCGCCGGCGCCGCGTGGCGTGCCGAAGATCGAGGTCACCTTCGACATCGACGCCAACGGCATCGTGCACGTCTCGGCGAAGGACCAGGCCTCGGGCCGCGAGCAGTCGATGACCATCTCCGGCGGCTCGGCGCTCGGCAAGGACGAGATCGACCGCATGGTCAAGGAGGCGGAGCAGTACGCCGAGGAGGACGCCAAGCGGCGCGCCGCCGTCGAGGCCCGCAACACGGCCGACCAGCTCGTCTACACGACCGAGAAGTTCCTGACGGACAACGCGGACAAGCTGCCCGAGGACGTCAAGACCGAGGTGCAGGGCGACGTGGACGCGCTCAAGGAGGTGCTGGGTCGCGACGACGCCACCGCCGACGAGATCCAGGCCGGCGTCACGAAGCTCAACGGCTCCAGCCAGAAGATGGGCGCCGCTCTCTACGCCCAGGCCGAGGCCG
Source organism: Nocardioides sp. ChNu-99 (assembly GCF_029493445.1). Taxonomy (NCBI): domain Bacteria; kingdom Bacillati; phylum Actinomycetota; class Actinomycetes; order Propionibacteriales; family Nocardioidaceae; genus Nocardioides; species Nocardioides sp. ChNu-99. Next base: position 5,438 of record NZ_JAHWBL010000056.1, read on the forward strand.
ACCAGGCCGCGGCCGGCGGCACCACCGGCTCGACCGGTGAGGCCGACGAGGACGTCGTCGACGCCGAGATCGTCGACGAGGGCCCCGAGGGTGAGCAGAAGTGACGGCTGACCAGCCGCACGAGGAGCGCCCGCCGTCCGAGTCGCCCTCGGGCGAGGTGGACGAGCCGCAGGTCGCCGAGCCGACCGAGTCGAGCCTCGCCGGTGGCGAGGCCGGCTCGGCCGGCGAGGCGGGCGAGGCGGGTCCCGCCGACGAGGCGGGGGCCGACCAGGCCGTCGCCGACGAGCTCGCGGTGACGCGGATGGAGCTGGCGGAGCGCACGGCGGACCTCCAGCGCCTCCAGGCGGAGTTCGTCAACTACAAGCGCCGCGTCGAGCGCGACCGCGAGCTGCTCGCCCAGAACGCGTCGTACAAGGTGCTCGCGCCCGTGGTCGAGGTGCTCGACACCATCGACCGCGCGCGGGAGCACGCCCCGCTGGAGGGCGGCCTCAAGGCCGTCGCCGACCAGCTGGAGCGGGTGGTCGGGGCGCAGGGCCTGACGAAGTTCGCCGAGCCGGGCGACGCGTTCGACCCGAACCTCCACGAGGCGCTGTCGACCATGGGCAGCGACCCGGAGGTCACCGTGCCCACGGTGAAGGTCGTGGCCAAGGCCGGCTACCGCATCGGCGAGCGCGTCGTGCGCGCCGCGCAGGTGCTGGTCGTCGACCCGGAGTGAGGTGACGGCCGGGCCGGTACGACGTCGTACCGGCCCGGCCGGCCCACCCCGCCCGCACGAGCGGGCCGGGTGGTGGACGTCGGAGACGAGTGACGAGGAGGTGCGCGGATGAGCAACGCCGACTGGGCGACGAAGGACTTCTACAAGGTGCTGGGTGTCGGGAAGGACGCCTCGGCCGACGACATCAAGAAGGCCTACCGGAAGCTGGCGCGCGCCAACCACCCCGACTCCAACCCGGGCGACACGGCGAAGCACGACCGCTTCAAGGAGGTCGCCGAGGCCTACGACGTGATCGGGGACCCGGCCAAGCGCAAGCAGTACGACGAGGTCCGCGCCATGCCGAGCGGCTTCGGCGGGGGCTTCGGCGGGGGCGGCGCCGGCGGGTTCGGCGGCTTCGACCTCTCCGACCTGCTCCGCGACCGCGCCGGCGCAGGTGGCGCGGGCGGGGCCGGCGGCATCGGCGACATGTTCGGCGACATCTTCGGGGGCCGGCGCCAGCAGACGCGCAGCCGCGCCACGAAGGGCGCCGACGTCGAGAGCACCGCGACCATCAGCTTCACCGACGCCCTCGAGGGCGTCACGATCTCGCTGCGCCTGGCCAGCGAGGCGGCCTGCCCGACGTGCAACGGCACCGGCGGCAAGCCCGGCACCAAGCCCCACGTGTGCGTGGAGTGCGAGGGCGCGGGCTACGTCGTCGGCTCGGTGGGCGGCGCGTTCTCGATGAACGAGACCTGCCCGGTCTGCCACGGCCGCCAGCTCGTGTACGACGAGTCGTGCCCCACCTGCCACGGCACCGGCCGCGGCACGTCGGCCCGCACGATCCAGGCGCGCATCCCGGCGGGCGTGAAGGACGGTCAGCGGATCCGCCTGCGCGGCAAGGGCGCCCCGGGCGAGAACGGTGGCGGTGCGGGCGACCTGTTCGTCACCGTGAAGGTCTCGCCGCACCGCCTCTTCGGGCGCCGCGACGACAACCTGACCCTCGACGTGCCCGTCGGCTTCGACGAGCTCGCGCTCGGCGCGGAGATCAAGGTCCCGACGCTGGGCGGCGGCCCCGTCACGCTGCGCATCCCGCCGGGCACGCCCAGCGGGCGCACCTTCCGGGTGCGCGGCAAGGGCGCGCGCCGCGCCGACGGCACGAACGGCGACCTGCTGGCCACCGTGCAGGTGCAGGTGCCCGCCACCCTCGACGCCGGGGCGCGCGAGGCCGTGGAGAACTACCGCGCGGCGATGGCCGGGCGCCCGCTGCGGGCCGGGCTGTTCGAGGAGGCGTGATGGCCGCCCGCGGTGGCCCCGCGGGGCCGGACCCCGACGCCGCGGTCTTCGTCATCTCCGTCGCGGCCGAGCTGACCGGGCTCCACCCGCAGACGCTCCGCGCGTACGAGCGGATGGGGCTCATCACCCCCGGCCGCACGGGCGGCGGGGGCCGGCGCTACTCGGCCCGCGACATCGACCGCCTGCGCGACATCGCCGAGCTCACCTCCGCCGGCACCGGCATCGAGGGGGTGCGGCGCATCCTCGACCTCGAGAACCACCTCGTCGCGCTGCGCCGGCGCAACGAGGAGCTCGTCGCCGAGCTCGAGGCGACGCGCGAGGCCCTGCGGCAGGCGGTCGCGGCCCGCCGTACGACGCCCGCCCCCGCCCGCGCGGGGAACCTGCCCGTGCTGCGCCCGGCCGACCCCAGCCAGTCCCTCGTCGTGTGGCGGCGCAACCGCGGCGTGTGAGCCCGCGGGTGATCCAGGTCTCGCGATCGTGGTCCGCCGAGGCTACTTGCGGTTAACCTTCGCAACGGCACGAGCGGGAGAACGACCCGGGGGCGGCGACCCGCACCGGGCAGGACGTCGCGAGGGGTGAGGTCGACACGTGGACGCTGCAGGTGAGTGGCTGCGTGACTACCTCGCCCACATGGACTGGGTGCACTTCTGGTCCATCCCCGTCTTCACCGCCGTCGTGGGCTGGCTGATCAACTGGTCGGGCCTGTGGATGCTGTTCTCCCCGACCCACTTCCACGGCTTCCGGGTGCCCGGGCTCAAGGAGCTGGCCGCGGCGTCGCCGCGCAAGGTGCAGGAGATCCCCGGCTTCCTGCGCGGCGGGCTGGGCTGGCAGGGCATCGTGCCCGCGCGCGCCGCCAAGATGGGCAGCATCGCCGTCGACAAGGCGATCGCGAAGCTCGGCACGCCGGCGGAGTTCTACCAGGAGCTGGAGCCCGACCGCATCGCCGAGCACATCGTCGAGATGTTCTCCCCCGAGATCCCCGAGCTCGTCGAGCAGGTGATGCTGCGCGAGCACCCGCGGCTGTGGCACGACCTCCCGCGGCCCGTGCGCGTCGCGATCGTGGAGCGGGTGCAGCACCAGCTGCCGCAGGTCGTGCGCCGGGTGACGACGGAGATCGGCATCCACATCGACCAGCTGCTCGACCCCAAGATCATGGTCATCGACCACTTCGAGAAGAACCCCGACCTGGTCGTGCGGATCTTCCGCGACTTCGGGGCCAAGGAGCTGCGGCTCATGGTGGTCTTCGGGTTCGTCTTCGGCTTCCTGCTGGGCATCCCGGTGGCCGTCATCGACCACGCCTTCGGGCAGTGGTGGGCGCTGCCGCTCATGGGTGTCGTCGTCGGGTGGATGACCAACCTGCTCGGCATGTGGCTGATCTTCGACCCTGCGGAGCGCACCAAGGTCGGCCCCTTCACGTTCCAGGGCCTCTTCCCGCGCCGCCAGTCCGAGGCCGCCGAGATCTACGCCCGGCACATCGCGACGGACGTGATCACGCTGGAGCGCATCGGCGACTTCCTGCTCGACGGCCCGCGCGGCGACCGCACCCGGCAGATGCTCGCGACGGCGCTGGAGCCCGCGATCGACGGCGCGATCGGGCCGGCGCGCGGTGCGGTGCGGGTGGCCGTCGGCACCAGCCGCTTCGACACCATCAAGGAGTCGGTGGCCCAGGAGGCGGTGGGCCGCACCATGCGCCCCTTCCAGGACCCCGTGTTCAGCGCCCGGCAGTCCGACAAGATCCAGAGCCTCATCGCCCAGCGCTGCAAGGAGCTGCCGCCGCGCGACTTCGTGGAGATGATGCGGGCCGCGATCAAGGAGGACGAGTGGATGCTCTACGCCCACGGCGCCATCATGGGCGCAGCGGGTGGGTTCCTCCACCTCTGGATGTTCGGGGTCGGAGGCCGGTGAGCAGGGGTACGTCGGGCGGCAGCACGTCGGGCGGCAGCACGTCGGGCAGGGGCACGTCGGGTGGCTGGGGCGCGCCGCGCCAGCAGGTGGTGCGCGAGGACGGCACGCCGGCGCTCCCGGCGCCGTCCCGGTCGAGGCGCCCGCGGCTGCCGGCCCGGGTGCCGTCGTTCCTGCCTGCGGTCGTCGCCGACCGGGTGCCGGCCTCGTTGGCGCCCGCGGTCGACGCGCTGCCCGGGCTGGCCCGCATCGCGGCCACGACGGCGTACCACACCGCGGAGTGGGGGGTCACGGCGTACGCGCGGACCGGCCGCAAGCTCGTGCGCGCCATGGTCGACCCCGACGCCGCGGCGGAGCTGACCCGCGACCTCAACGACGCAGCGGCCCTGGTCTCGAGCGTCGCGCGGGCCCTCTCGTCGGGCACGCCGCTGCCCCAGGCCGTGGCGCAGGCGCAGGCGCGCGTCCCGGCGGAGCGGGCGAGCGCGGCGCCCGTCCCCGAGACCCACCACGGCTCGCGGCGCCTCAGCGAGGAGCAGCGGCTGCGCGCGAAGGGCGCGAAGCTGCTGGAGCAGTCGCGCGACGTGTGGCACACCGAGGGCAGCCACCCGGCGTACGAGCGGATCCTCGCCGACATCGCGCCCGACGAGGCGCGCATCCTGGTGCTGCTGCTCAAGGACGGCCCGCAGCCGTCGGTCGACGTGCGCACCGGCGGCCCGGTCGGGATGGTGAACTCCCAGCTCGTGGCCCGGGGGCTCAACATGATCGGAGCGCGGGCGGGGCTGCGGTACGTCGAGCTCGTGCCGCAGTACCTCAACAACCTCTCGCGCCTCGGGCTGGTGTGGCAGTCGTCGGAGTCGCTCGACGACCTGCTGCGCTACCAGGTGGTCGAGGCGCAGCCCGACGTGCTGAGCGCGACGCACTCCGTGAAGTTCGCGCGCATCCTGCGGCGCAGCATCCACCTGACGCCGTTCGGGGTGGACTTCGCGCGGATGTGCTTCGTGACGGAGGCCGAGGTCGCCTCCACCGCCTTCCCGGTGCACCAGGCGCCGCCCACGTCGCCGTCGTCGGAGAAGCTGGCGCCGGCGCCCCGGGCCGACTGAGGGCCGGGTCCCACCGCCCGGCCTGGACCCGGCTGGCAGCCTGGGAGGCGTGAGCGCCCCCCGTCCCGACCTGCCGCCGCCCGGCGTCACCCACGACGTCGACGACCGCCCGCCCACGCCCTGGACCCGGCTCTACGTGGCCGGCATGTGGCTCGGGCGCGACAAGGACGCGTTCACGGGCGCCGAGCACACCCGGGAGAACGCGCTCGCGCTGCAGCGGAAGGGCGACGCCCCGCCCACGCGGTGGACGCGGCGGCGCCTCGACGTGCGCGAGGAGCAGCGGCACGGGATGCGCACGTGGGTGGTGCGGCCCCGCGACACGGCGCCCGTCGCCCGGGTGGTCTACCTCCACGGCGGTGGCTACGTGCACCCGCTGACGGCCGACTACTGGCGCCTCGTGCGCGCCCTGGCCGCGGCGCCCGCGGAGGTCGTCGTGCCGGCGTACCCGCTCGCGCCCGGCGCGGACGTCGACGAGGTGCTGCCCCGTCTGCTCGGTCTCGTGGGCGACGCCTGCGCCGACGACCTCCCGCTCGTCGTCATGGGCGACTCGGCGGGCGGGGCGCTGACGCTGGTGATCGGCCAGCGGCTGCGGGGCCAGCCGCGGCAGCCGGCGCGCCTCGTGCTGCTGTGCCCGTGGCTCGACGCGACCCTCGACGAGGACGAGGTCGGCGACCTCGAGGCCACCGACCCCATGCTGGAGGAGGGCGGGCTGCGCGCGGCCGGCCGGTGGTGGGCGGGGCCGCGCGACCCCGCCGACCCGCTGGTCAGCCCCGTCGCCGGGCCCCTCGACGGCCTGCCGCCGCTCGAGCTGTTCATCGGCGACCACGACATCCTGCGGCCGGCGGTCGACGGGCTGGTACGGCGCGCGCTCGCCGCCGGCGCGACGCTGCGGGTGCGGGAGGTGACGGCCATGTTCCACGTGTGGATGACGCGGGCGGTGCCGGAGGCCGCGCGCACCCGGCGTCAGCTGAGCGAGCTGGTGCGTGCGGCGGCGGCCGACGGGGTACCGGGCGGGGGTCGGTGAGGTGCCTGACGTCTCGTCGCGCGGGTACCGGGCGCCCATGACCAGCGACGCCGTGTCAGTCGAGCCTGCCCCGGGGCCGCCGCCCGCCGAGGGCGTGGAGCAGCTCACCACCGTGTTCTCGACCGAGCTCATCCGCTGGGACCGGCGCGTGCTGGAGCCGCGGCCGTGGACCGTGGCCCAGTCGGTGTGGGTGGCGCAGCTCGCCGCCACCGCCCCGCCCGGCCCGATCCTCGAGCTCTGCTGCGGCGCCGGCCACATGGGGATCGTCGCGGCCAAGACGGCCGGCCGTCCGCTGGTGCAGATGGACCTCGACCCGGTCGCCTGCGACTACGCCCGCCTCAACGCGGCCGCCGCCGGCGTCGCCTCCGAGGTCGTGCAGGGCGACTTCCGGGCCGTCGAGCCCCTCGCGCCGACGTACCCCCTCGTGCTCGCCGACCCGCCGTGGGTGCCGCGCGAGGAGGTCGGGCAGTTCCCCGAGGACCCGCTGCTCGCCATCGACGGCGGACCCGACGGCACCGACCTCGCCGTCGCCTGCGTCTCCCACACCGCGCGCGTCCTGCTCCCGGGCGGCCACCTCGTGCTGCAGGTCGGCCCCGTCGACCAGCTCGCCGCGCTCGAGGCCCATGCCGACGTCACCTCCGGCGCGCTGCGCGTCGCCGAGGTGCGGCAGTTCGACCGCGGCATGCTCGTCCACTTCGCCGCCGCGGAGTAGAGGGCCGGGCGCGCCGGGTACGCCGAGTCGTCGCGAGCTGCACGCGCAGGGCCGCCGAGTCGTCGCGAGCCGCACGCCTAGGGGCGCCGAGTCGTCGCCAGCCGCGCGCCGCCCGGCGCGCGCGCTCCTGGTGGTTGAGGTGGCCGCCCCGGCGGCCCTCGAAACCACGCCGGGGTACGCCGAGTCGTCGCGCGCTGTACGCCTAGGGGCGTCGAGTCGTCGCGAGCCGCGCGCCGCCCGGCGCGCGCTCTTGGTGGTTGAGGTGGCCGCCCCGGGCTGCCCTCGAAACCGCGCCGGGGTACGCCGAGTCGTCGCGCGCTGTACGCCTAGGGGCGTCGAGTCGTCGCGAGCCGCGCGCCGCCCGGCGCGCGCTCTTGGTGGTTGAGGTGGCCGCCCCGGCGGCCCTCGAAACCACACCGGGGCACGCGAGTCGTCGTCAGCGACGCACCCCTTCTGAACTGCGCAGACGTCAGTTGTGGAGAGGCGCGGATCGAGCCCAGGAATGTCGGTGGTCCCTGGTGTCATGGACCTATGACCGAGACGGCGCTGCACCCCCTCGCCGGGGTCGTCGCGCGCGTCCACGACGACCTGGACGACGGGTTCGAGCTCGGTCTGCTGACGCTGGGCCCGGTCGAGACGGGCGCGGCCCTCGTCGAGCTCGAGCGGGCCGCGAACCGTCTTGCCGCGCTGCAGTCGCGGCTCCTGGCCCACGCCAGCGAGGTGCGCGTCGAGGACGCGACGGGTGCGGCGTCGACCGCGGTGTGGTTCGCGAACGCCACCCAGGTGACCCGCGCCGAGGCCCATCGCCGCGTCCGTGTCGCGGTCGCCGTGAACGAGCAGTACGGCGTCCTCGCCGCCGCGGCTGCTTCCGGCGCGGTCTCGCCCGATCAGCTCGAGGTGGTGGTGCGGGCGCTGGATGACCTGGGCGACGTGACCGCGGAGGTCAGGGATGAGGCGGAACGCACGCTGGTCGGGTTCGCCCGCGAGCACGACGCCAAGGCCCTGCGCGTCCTGGGCCGGCGGATCCTCGACGTCGTCGCGCCCGCTGTCGGTGAAGCCCGGGAGGCGGAGCTGCTGGCGCAGGAGGAGCGCGAAGCGGTCGCGAAGATCCGGTTGACGATGCGCGAGGACGGCCACGGCTGTGTCCACGGGCGGTTCACGGTGCCGGAGCTGCACGGGGCGATGTTCACCAAGATGCTCGACGCCATCTCTTCGCCGCGACGCAGCCACCTCCGGGCCGGGAGCGATGGCGACGCGGCTGATGCTCGGCCCGCCTGGGAGCGGCGTGGCCAGGCGTTCGTCGAACTCATCGAGCGGATGCGTGACGCCGACCTCCCCGACGCCGCCGGAGCCGGCGCGACGGTCGTGGTGACGATGTCGGTCGACACCCTCACCGGCGGCCTGGCCGCAGCGTCGCTCGACACCGGCCACCGCATCTCGCCCGGCGAGGCACGACGCCTCGCCTGCGGCGCGGACCTCGTCCCGGCGGTGCTGGGCACGAAGAGCGAAGTCCTGGACCTGGGCCGGGCCGCGCGGTTCCACACCAAACCCCAGCGGATCGCGATGATCCTGCGCGACGGGGGGTGCACCGCAGAGGACTGTGACGCACCACCGCACCGGTGCGAGGCCCACCACGACGATCCCTGGTCACGCGGAGGAGGGACGTCGGTGACGCGCGGTCGGTTGCTGTGCTGGCGCCACCACCGCGTCGCCCACGCCCCGACGTACCTGACCGAGACACTCGGCACCGGCAAGCTCAGGTTCACCCGACGGGTCTGATGAGCCCGGATGTCTGACACGTGGTTTCGAGGGCCGCCGGGGCGGCCACCTCAACCACCGGAATGGGCCGGCGGGCCACCTCGCCAACGCAGTGCGCGCGACCGCCTCAGCCACCGCAGTGCCGCGCGACCACCTCAACCACCGGAATGGGCCGGCGGGCCACCTCAGCCAACGCACTGCCGCGCGACCGCCTCACCCACCGCACTGCCGCGCGACCGCCTCAACCACCGGAATGGGCCGGCGGGCCACCTCACCCACCGCACTGCCACGCGGCCACCTCGCTCACCGGCGGGCGCGCACGCGGCCACCATCAACAGAACCCCTCGGTGGTGAGGTGGGTTGCTCCGCAATCCCTCGAAACCATGCCCGGGCAGGCAGGCAGGTCAAGTCGGGCGGGACGGGGGCCCTCAGGAGTTGTTAGCAGCGCGGCGCTTGTTGAGCAGTGCGTGGGTGCCGTCGCACCAGGGCGCGCGGGCGGTGCCGCCGCAGACGCAGACGGCGACGACGGGGCGGGTGACGGGGTGGGCGCGGCCGTCGGCGTCCATGACCTCGTCCGCGCCGCGCAGCAGCAGCGGACCGTCGGGGCACACGCGCACGCGCACGGGGTCGCGACCGGCCTCCCGACCGCCAGCACGACCGGCGTCGGGGGCGCCGCTGCTCATCGGCCAGCCCCGGCGAGCTCGGGCGCGGGGGCGGTGATCGCGTCGTACAGCGCCTGGCTGGCTTCCGCGTCGATGATGAGGCAGGTGGCGGCGCCGAGCAGCAGGTCGTCCTCGATCGCCGGCTCGGCGGCGACGGCCGCGCCGCAGATGTCGCCCATGACGACCTGCTCGTGGACGGCGTCGGCCTCGACGTGCTCGTGGAAGTACGCCGCGGCGGCGTCCGGCAGGCCCACCCGCTCGATGCCGACCGCGATGCGGCGGCACGGGTCCGTGCTCGTCGCCTCGAACGCCGCCAGGTGACCGAGGGACGCGCCGCGCAGCCGGCGCTGCATCGCGAAGAGCGACATCACGTTGTTGGACAGCAGGGTGGGCGCCTCGACCTGGTCGATGTAGGCGCCGTACGTCGCGTCCAGCCCGCAGGCCTCGAGCGCCTCGGCGTACAGGTGGGAGTGCAGGCGCTCGGGGCGCCCCCCGCCGTACTCGTCGTAGAGCAGCTCGCCCAGCGCCACCTTCGCGGGCCCGTCGACCCGGCCGAGCACGAAGGCCTGGGGGTCCGACTCCTTGAGGTGGTAGACGCTGCGCTCGACGAGGTAGGCGAGCACCTGCTCGCGGGTCGCGCGACGCTGCAGGTGGCGCGCCAGCGGCGTCGACGGCCCGGCGTCGACCAGGGCGCGCAGGCGGCCCTCGACGGTGGCGGCGGCCGCACGGGCCTCGTCGACGGCGGCGCGGGTGAGGTCCCGCAGCTCGGCCTCGAGGAGGTCCTCCGCGTGGTGGCGCCAGCGCAGCAGCTCCAGGTCGCGCTCGGCGTCGGGCGACGCGTCGCCGAACCCGCGGTAGGCGAGCTCGTAGACCGTCCACAACGCGATCTGGGCGTCCTCGCTCCGGATGTCGGTGACGCTGGGGATCTCCGCACGCCCGCCGCGCACGACCTCCACCACTGCCTCGCTGATGGGACCTCGGGGCCGGGGCAGGTGCATGCAGTCCTCCTCTGTCAGTGACGGCGAGCCAGTACCCGTGGACACCGTTCGCAGTCGCCTGTGGATCGCCTCGCCGTCGCCGCCGCGCGGCCCCGCCAGCGTAGGCAGCCGGTGGTCGCGGCCACCCCGCCGCAGGACGACCGCGGGGCGAACCACCGGCGACGACCCGTGGCCGCGCCCGACCCCGCGGCGTACGCTGGCCGGTCAGCGACAGGCCAGGGACGGGGGGCCAGGAGGCGCACGATGCCGAGCCACGACCCCCACCCCCCGCAGGAGGCGCGCGACCACCTCGGGGCAGGTCTCACCGACGAGCGGCTCGACCGCAACTGGTCGGAGCTGATGCAGGAGCTGCGGGTCGTGCAGACCGGCGTGCAGCTCCTCACGGGCTTCCTCGTGACCATCCCGTTCACCGAGCGCTTCGGCGACCTGACCGAGGGTCAGCGCACGCTCTACCTCACGCTGCTCGTCGGCTCGGTGCTGACGACGGGGCTCATCGTGGCGCCGGTGGCCTACCACCGGCTGCTCTTCCGCCAGCGCCGCCGCCGGTGGCTGGTGGAGTCGGCGAACCAGCTGGCGCGGGCCGGGCTGCTGCTCCTGGCGCTCGTGTGCTCCGGCGTCGTCCTGTTCGTCTCCGACGTCGTGCTCGGCCTGCGTCCGGCCCTGGTGCTCGCTGGCGCGGTGCTCGTCACCCTGCTCCTGCTGTGGGCCGTCGTGCCGCTCCTCCTCGGGCGCCGGGACGGGCCCCGGGCCACGCCCGGCCGGCCCCGGACCTAGGCGCCCGGCCCCGGACCTAGGCGGTCGGCAGCTGGACGGTGAAGATCGACCCGCCCTCGGGGTGGCGGCGGTAGGCCACCGAGCCGCCCTGGGCCTCGGCGAGCGTGCGCACGATCCACAGGCCCAGCCCGGTGCCGCGGGCGACGGCGCCGGAGCCGCGGGTGAACTCGCGGAACAGGTGGGGCTCGAGCTCGGCCGGCACGCCGGGCCCGCGGTCGACGACCTCGATGCGCACCGTGCCCGAGCGCCCGTCGCGGACCACGACGGTGCAGGGGGGCGCGCCGTACTTGCCGGCGTTGCTCAGCAGGTTGCCCAGCATCTGCTCCACCCGCAGCGGGTCGGCCATCGCGGCCCGGTCCGAGGTCACGTCGACCGTCACGTCGTCGGCGTGCGCGAGCAGCTCCTGGACCAGCGCGCCGATCACCGTGGGCCGCGGGTCCACGTGGAGGGTGCCGAGGTGGACCTGCGTCGCCGTGTAGAGGTCGGACGTCACGCGGTCGAGCTGCTGCACCTGGCGCACGACGGTGCGCAGCAGCCGGGTGCGCTCCTCCTCGGGCAGCGGGTCGCCGCCCCAGCCCAGCACGTCGACGGCGCCGTCGATCGCGGAGATCGGGCCGCGCAGCTCGTGCGCGGCCGTCGCGATGGCCCGCCGCAGCATGCCGAGCTCCTCGTCGGTGGCGTCGAGGTAGACGAGCACGCCCGCCTCGGTCCGCCGTACCGTCACGTGCACGGAGCCCGCACCGACCGCCACCTGCAGCTCGACGTGGTCGTGGTGGCGGTGGTCGGCCACGGCCTGCGCCAGCTCGGGCGCGGTGAGGCCGAGCAGACCGCCGGGGGAGAGGGGTACGTCGACCACCCCGCGGGCCGCTGCGTTGCTCGCGATCACCCGCGGGGCGGGCTCGTCGGACACGACGAGGATCCCGTACGGCGCGTGGTCGAACGCCAGCGTCGCCAGGTCGGCGTTCGTGACCGGCGCCGGCCGCACCGCGGGCGTGGTCGCCGGGCGCAGCGGCGTCGAGGTCGCGAGACCGGTGGCGGCGGACGTGACGGCCAGGGGACGCGTCGGTCGCTCGGGGTCGCCGGCGAGCTCGCGCACGTAGGTGAGGATCGAGTGGAGCGAGGTGCCCTTCTCGACGTACCCGTCGGCGCCCGCGGCGACCGCCCGGTTCGCCATGTGGGCGGCCCCGAAGGCCGACATGGCGACGATCCGCGCGCCGGGGCTGGCGCGCCGCAGCTGCGGGAGCGCCTCGATGCCGTCCATCCGTGGCATCGCGATGTCGAGCAGCACGACGTCGGGCTGGGTGCGCCCGACGACGGCGAGCGCGTCGAGGCCGTCCACCGCCTCGCCCACGATCTCGAACCCGCCGCGGGTGAGCATCAGGCGCAGCAGGTTGCGCAGGTCCGGGGTGTCGTCGACGACGACCACGCGGGCGGGGCGCGGGGACGCCTCGGGGTCGGCGGGTGGGACCGGCGGCTCGAGGGTGCGCATGGGAGGTCCTTCGGGGAGGGTGGACGAGCCGCCCGACGGGTGGCCCGGTCGATCTTCCGAGTGCCGACGTGTCCCGCGCCACGGAACGCAGCGAAAGACTGGCGCAACGCTGACGCAAGCCGGGCGGGTACCGGTCGTCGGGACGCTCGGCGTGGACAACATCGAAGTTGAGGGGAACAGACTCAACTTGACTGCGGTTGAAGTGGTCAGGCGGCCACACTGGGCCGCGCGCCCCGCACCACCAGCGCGAGGCACCACACCGGATCGTCCAGGGGAGGCACGGAGATGAGTCAGTTCGGGGCCGACAAGTTCACCACCCGCGCGCGCGACGCGATCGCCGCGGCGCAGCTCGCCGCGACGTCGGCGGGCAACAGCGCCACGGAGCCGGTCCACCTGCTCGTCGCGCTGCTGCGCGAGTCAGGCGAGGGCATCGTCGGCACGATCGTCACCGGGTCCGGTGTCGAGCCGGGTGCCCTCCTGGGCGCCGCCGAGCGCGCCGTCGGCGCCCTGCCGAGCGCCACGGGCGCGACGGTGCAGCAGCCCGGCGCGTCACCCGCGCTCACCCGCGTCCTGGCGAAGGCCATCGACCTCGCGGGCGCGATGAAGGACGACTTCGTCGCCTCCGAGCACCTCCTCGTCGCCCTCTCCTCGGTGGAGAGCTCGGCGCAGCGGGTGCTCACCGACGCCGGCCTCACGACGCAGGGTCTCTCGGAGCAGCTCGTCGCCGTGCGCGGCTCCCGGCGGGTCACGAGCCAGGAGGCCGAGTCGACGTACGAGGCGCTGGAGAAGTACTCCGTCGACCTCACCCGCGCCGCGGAGGAGGGCCGGCTCGACCCGGTGATCGGGCGCGACGCCGAGATCCGCCGCGTCGTGCAGGTGCTGAGCCGGCGCACCAAGAACAACCCGGTGCTCATCGGCGAGCCCGGCGTCGGCAAGACCGCCGTGGTCGAGGGGTTGGCCCAGCGCATCGTGGCCGGTGACGTGCCGGACTCGCTCAAGGGCCGCCGCCTGCTCAGCCTCGACCTGGCGGCGATGGTCGCCGGCGCGAAGTACCGCGGCGAGTTCGAGGAGCGCCTCAAGGCCGTCCTCGAGGAGATCAAGGACGCCGGCGGCCAGGTCATCACGTTCATCGACGAGCTGCACACCGTGGTCGGCGCGGGCGCCGGCGGCGAGGGCGCGATGGACGCCGGCAACATGCTCAAGCCGATGCTGGCGCGCGGCGAGCTGCACATGGTCGGCGCCACGACGCTCGACGAGTTCCGCGAGCACGTCGAGAAGGACCCGGCGCTGGAACGGCGCTTCCAGCAGGTCTTCGTCGGCGAGCCGAGCGTCGAGGACACCATCCAGATCCTGCGCGGGATCCAGGAGAAGTACGAGGCCCACCACCGCGTGCGCATCACGGACGCCGCGCTCGTCGCCGCCGCGACCCTGAGCGACCGGTACATCACCGGGCGCCAGCTGCCCGACAAGGCCATCGACCTCATCGACGAGGCCGCGAGCCGGCTGCGCATGGAGCACGAGTCGTCCCCCGAGGAGATCGACCAGCTCCGCCGGCAGGTCGAGCGGCTCAAGATGGAGCAGTTCGCGCTGGAGAAGGAGAGCGACGACGCATCGGTCGAGCGCCTCGCACGCCTGCGGGCCGACCTCGCCGACCGCGAGGAGGAGCTGCGCGGCCTCGAGGCCCGCTGGGAGCGCGAGAAGCAGAGCCTCGAGGGCGAGGGCGAGCTGCGCCGCCAGCTCGAAAGGTTGCGCACGGAGGCGGACCGGCTGGAGCGCGAAAGCACGCCGCTGCCGGAGGGCGCCGAGAAAACTGAAATGCTGCGCCAGCGCTACGAAAACAGCGTGAAGGTCCGAGAGCTTGAGGAGCGGATCAACGCCTCTCAAGCCATGGGGAAGGCCGGCGACGACGACGCGGAGCCGCTCGTCGGCGACGAGGTCGGCGCCGAGCAGATCGCGGACGTCGTCGAGGCGTGGACGGGCATCCCGACCGGCCGTCTCCTCGAGGGCGAGAGCGCGAAGCTGCTGCGGATGGAGGAGGTCATCGGCGAGCGCCTCATCGGCCAGCACGAGGCCGTGACCGCGGTGAGCGACGCCGTACGCCGCTCGCGGGCAGGCATCTCCGACCCGAACCGGCCGACGGGGTCGTTCCTGTTCCTCGGCCCCACGGGCACGGGCAAGACCGAGCTGGCGAAGTCGCTCGCGGACTTCCTGTTCGACGACGAGCGCGCGATCGTGCGCATCGACATGAGCGAGTACTCGGAGAAGCACGCCGTGTCCCGCCTCGTGGGTGCGCCCCCCGGCTACGTCGGGTACGACGAGGGCGGCCAGCTGACCGAGGCCGTGCGGCGCCGGCCCTACTCGGTCGTGCTGCTCGACGAGGTGGAGAAGGCGCACCCGGAGGTCTTCGACATCCTGCTGCAGGTGCTCGACGACGGTCGCCTCACCGACGGCCAGGGCCGCACGGTCGACTTCCGCAACACCCTGCTCGTCCTCACCTCGAACCTGGGGTCGAGCTACCTCGTCGACCCGCTGCTGGACCCGGGGAGCAGGCGCGAGCAGGTGATGGGGGTCGTGCGGGCGAGCTTCAAGCCCGAGTTCCTCAACCGGCTCGACGAGATCGTGCTCTTCGAGGCGCTGAGCAAGGAGGCGCTGACGAGCATCGTCGACATCCAGCTGCGCCTGCTGGAGGAGCGGCTGGCGGCCCGGCGCATCGGCGTCGAGGTGACGCCCGAGGCGAAGCAGTGGCTCGCCGACACGGGCTACGACCCGGCGTACGGCGCGCGCCCGCTGCGGAGGCTCATCCAGAGCGCCATCGGCGACCCGCTGGCGCGGCTGCTCATCGGCGGCCAGGTCGCCGACGGCGGTGCGGTGCGGGTCGTGCGCGCCGAGGGCGACGAGGGGCTGCGGCTCGAGGTCGTCTGATCGGCGGCGTGACGCGGCCCGGCGCGCGGGGACCGAACGGCCCGCCGCGCGTCCGGGCCGCACCCACGCGTCTGGTGGAATGAGCGGGTGAGCCCGTCCGCACAGCAGCCGCGTCCGCCCCAGGTCACCTTCTCCGGGTGGCTGGTCGTGGGCGGGTCCGTGATCGTGCTGCTGGGCGCGTTCGAGGCCATGGCCGCGCTGCGCACGCTCGAGACGCGCGAGATGCTCCAGCAGTTCCTCGCCGAGGCCCCCGGCAGCTCCCTCGGCCTCTCCTTCGAGGGCGCGCGCGAGATGCGTCGCGTCGCGATCCTGGTGCTCGGGGCGTGCGCGACGGCCGCTGCGGTGCTCGGCTTCCTCGCCCTGCGGCGCGACCGGTTCGCCCGGGTGGTGCTCAGCGTGCTCGCGGTGCCGATCTTCGTCGCGGGCTCGATCGCCGGCGGCTTCGCCTCGGCGGTGGTGACCGTCTCCATCGTCATGCTGTGGCTCGAGCCGGCGCGCAGCTGGTTCGCCGGGCGCCCGCTGCCCGAGCGCTTCCGGCTGCCGCGCGAGGGCGGCGCCGCCCGCCGCGACCGCGACCGGCCGGACCCGTTCGCCGTCCCGCCGCGCCACGACCAGCAGCCCGGCCAGCCCGGCCAGCCCGGCCC
>NZ_JAHWBL010000057.1:0-21366 GCF_029493445.1 Nocardioides sp. ChNu-99
TGCTGGGGCGCCTGCTGGGGCGCCCGCTGGGGCGGGCGGCCCGGGGCGGCGTACGGCGGGGGTGCGGCCGGCGCGGCCGGTCCGGCCCCGACCTGCACGCGCAGCGGCACCCCGCGGGTGCCACCGACGAGCACGTCGACGGACCGGCCGGGGGCGAGCGCGAGCTCGCCGACCCGCTGGCCGTCGACGAGGGTGCCGTTGGTGCTGCCCAGGTCCACGACCCACCACGACCCGCGCTCGTGGCGCAGCTCGGCGTGGCGCCGCGACACGTCGCCGTGCGCGAGCACGAGGGTGCAGGCCTGGTCGCGGCCGATCGTCACGGTCGTCCGTGGCGCGAAGTCGCGGGACTCGCCGCCGATGCCGACGCGGAGGGAGGGACCCGCAGGTCCGGGAGGCACCACGTGATCGGTCTCCGTCGTCAGGGGAGGGGGTCGGACGACACCGTAGACCACCCCGACGCGCCCTCGCGCTCCCATCCGTCGAACGCGGCGACGATCTCCGCGGCCGCCCGCCCGCCGGCCGCGGTGGTCACCCGCAGGCCCGGCGTCGACCACTCCTGCGCGTGCAGCTCGCCGTGCGCCGGGCGCACCGCGTGGTCGGCCGCCGCGAGCATCCCGGCGTCCAGCCACGAGTCCCCGGCGGCCGCGACCGCGTCGGCGCCTATACGTCGGGCGACCTCGGCGACCGCGGCCTCCTTGGTCAGCCCGGGCGGGATGACGTACGCCTTGCGCCCCTGCACCGACAGCACCCAGCCGAGGGCGGTCGTGGCGTCGGCGAGCTCGTCGTACCACTCCGCGGGCGTCAGCGCCGGCTCGACCACGGCGTAGACGAACTGCTCCTCCGCGTCGCGGACCTTGCGCACCCACGGGTGCTCCCAGACGGGCCGCAGGGCGCGGGTGGCGTCGAGGTACGACGCGCCCCCCGCCGTGCGCCGGCGCACCTCGGCCGCCCACTCGGGGCACGGCGTCCCGCCGTCGAGGATGACGGCGCCGTTCGTCGTGACGGCGTGGGTCGAGCGCACGCCCGGCAGCACGATGCGGCCGAACTGCTCCCGGGTGCGCGTCGTGACCGGCACGAACGGGGTGCGCTCGGAGAGCGCGCCGAGCGCGTCGAGGGCCGCGGGGTCCATGAAGCTGGTCGGGCGCCCGTCGTACACCTCGACGCAGACGGGCTCCGCGACGGCCTCGCCGAGCTGCATGGCGGCGGCCGAGTAGATGAGCGTGCGGTCGAGGTCGGAGGCGACCAGCAGGCCCCGGCCGCTCACGAGCCGTCCTGCTCGGTCGGGCGGATGATGCCGACGCAGCTGTAGGGCAGGTCGTCCGCCTCCACGACGGGCACGCCGCGCTCCGCGGCGAGCAGGCGCACGTGCCGCAGGTCGGCGTCGCGGCCGGGCCGCACCACCACCCGCCAGGGCACCCGGCGCAGCAGCACGCGGGTGGTCTCGCCCACCCCGGGCTTGACGAGGTTGACGCTCGGCAGCCCGTGCTCGGCCTGGAGCTTCTCGGCCGCGACCCAGCCCGACCACGTCGGCGTGCGGTCGCTCGCGCGGAGCCGCTCGGCCTCCCGGCGGGCGTCGGCCTCGACGGCGTCGAAGGCGGCGGTGACGGCGTCGAGGTAGTCCCCCGAGACGTCCTCGTCGGCCAGCTCCGCGTAGAACTTCGCGCCGTGGAAGTCGTGCGGCCCGATGAGGTCGGCGTTGAGCACCGTGCGGGAGACCAGCCCCGACACCGTGCTGTTGAGGCAGGCCGACGGGATGAGGAAGTCGTCGCGGGTGCCGAAGAGCTCGACGCACTCCCCCGGGTCGGCGAGCACCGCGAGGTCCGCGGGCACGCCCCGCCCGCCCAGGCGCAGCTGCTCGTTGGCGCTCGCGACGGCCGCGGCCAGCTCGCGCGCGATGGCGCCCTTGCCGGTCCAGCCGTCGACGACCAACAGGCGCTGCGGGTCGTAGCGGTCCACCAGCCAGCGCAGCGCCGTGAGGTCGATCCCCCGGTCCCGCACGATGCTGACCGCGTGGTGGGGCCAGTCCCAGCCCTGCCGCGCGGCCCAGCGCCGCAGCAGGATGCCGATGGGCGTGCCGGCCCGCGCCAGGGACACGACGACCAGGTCGTCGCGCCCGCGCGTGGTGCGGGCCAGGTCGCCCACGGTGACCACGGCGGCGGCGACCCGGTCGGCGACGGCGCCGACCTGCTCGGCGTAGAGGGCGCGGTAGGCCGCGTCGGGGCGGTACTCCGTCGGCAGCGACTCCGCGTAGTGGGCCTCGCCCGACTGGATGGCCCGCTCGCGCTCCTCGCGCCCACCCTCCAGCGTCACGTGCGACAGGTCGGTGAGCAGCCAGCCGACCTCGTTCGCGGCGTACGAGCCGAACGCGGGCCCGCGCAGCGGCCCGGGGCCTGCGGCGTCGACGGGCAGCACCACGGGCAGCACCACGGGGGCGTGCGGCGCCAGCGCCGCCAGCAGCCCGTCGGGGCCGTGCAGCGCCGCCGTGGCCGACGGCCGGTCGAGCACGACGACGATCGCCCGCCACGGCCGCGACGCCACGTTGTAGGCGAACCGGTCGGCCGCGCCGTACCCGTCCGCGTCCCGGTCGTGGGCGACGAACCGCACGCCCGAGCGCACCGCGTAGCCGTCGACGTCCCGCACCTGCACCGGGCTCCGGGTCGTGGTCGAGAAGCGCACCGGCACGCCGGTGCGCCGCAGCGCGTCCGCCACCTCGAGCGGGGCGTACATGAGCTCCTCCGTGCCCAGCACCAGCACCTCGCCGGCGCCGTCCGGGTCGAGCGGCAGGCGCGCCGCCACCGCGGCGGCGACCGCCTCGGCCGCCGCCCGCAGCGGCGCCTCGTCGGCCGGCGCGAAGCCGTGGCGCCCGGACTCGCGGACCCCCACGGGCCACGCGTCCCCCGCGTCCGGGATCCCGGGCTCCCCCGGCGCAGTCGTGGTCGCCCCCTCCGACGGCAGCGGTACGGCGGACGCCCCCGGCGCCGTCGCCCCGGCGGGCACGCGGACCTCGCCCGCCGCGAGCGCGACGACCTCGATGCGCGCCCCGAGCTCGGCGGCGGCGGCGTCCAGCGCGGCGCGGTCCTCGGCCCGGCGGACGTCGACGAGCGCGGCGATGACGTAGACCTCGCGGGGCGCGACCGCGTGCAGGGCACGGATCGTGCCCAGGGCGGTGCGCCCGGTCGACAGCTCGTCGTCGACGAGCACGGCGGGGCCGGGCGTCCTGAGCAGCGCCGCGTCGTCGGGCACGACGAGGTGCTCGGTGGCGTGCGAGTGCGCCTCGTCGAACCCGAGGGCGGGCACGGCGCCCGGCACGTGCCGGCGGGTGGAGTGCACCGACGGCACGCGCAGGGCACGGGCCACGAGGTGGCCCAGCGCGGTCGCGGTCTCGGCGTACCCGAGGACCAGGCCGTCCCCGTCGGCCACGGCGGCGCAGGCGTCGGCGGCCGCCGCGTCGAGCGTCGCGACCGCGTCGTCCCCGGCACCGCTGCGCAGCACCTCGGCGAGGGCGGCGCGGACGGGGTCGAGCGCGTCGTCGTGGGCGCCCGGGCGGCCCAGGCGGGCCGCGACCTCGAGGCCGAGCAGCAGGCCCGCGGCGCGGACCACGCGTGGGTCGGTCGGCACGTGCTTCGCCAGCACGGTCGAGACCAGCAGGTGCGGGCGGCGGGGGTTGACCCGCAGCGCGAGGCCGAAGAGGTCCGTCAGGGCCGGCCCCGTTCGGCTACCGTCGGCGGGCACGACCTCGACGCCGAGGCGCTCGGCCGTCCACGCGCCGGACCACGTCGTACCGGTCGCAGGCACACCGGCCGTGGGCACGCCGGCGCTCACAGGCGGACCCCGGCCTCGAGCAGGTCCACGAAGGTGACGTCCTCCGCGGCGACCCCGAAGGCCCGGGCCCGCAGGAGCACCGACTCCGCCCAGGCGGTGTGGGGCGTGGCCTCGTTCATCTTGTTGCCGTAGCGCGACGCCGAGACGCCCCCGCCGCGGCGCGCCTCGACGACGTCGAGGGCGTCGGTGTGGTCCTCGTGGGTCACCACGCTGAGCGCGTGCACCGCCGCGACGTGGGAGGGGTGGATGACGGTCTTGCCGAAGAGGCCGTTGGCGTGGTCGAGCGTGACCTCCCGGATGAGCCCGTCGAGACCCTTGCTGATGAGCCGGCGGCGCAGCACGCGCTCGGCCGGGGCCGTGAACGGCGTCTCCCGCAGCTGGGGCTTGAAGAGGCGCTCGCCGTTGTCGAAGTGCTCCCAGACCGGGCCGGTGACGACGAACCCGGTGCCGTCCCGGCGCCCCATGACGTTGACGATGTCGCCGATCACCGAGGCCAGCGGGGCGACGTCGTACACGGTGATGTCGGCCGGGCGACGCAGGGCGAGCATCGAGGAGAGGTCGGTGGCGCCGATGCGCACGGCGAGCACGTCGGCGCGGTGCGCGTGCAGCAGGTCCCGGGCGTCGACGAGCGCCTGGACGCGGGTCTCGACCGCGAACACCTCGGGCGACTCGATGACGGGCATGACCCACAGCCGGTGGCCCGTGCGCCCGGACGCCTCGGCGACGGCGTCGAGGAACACGCCGGAGCGGGCGGTGAACTTGGGGACGACGAACCCGTCGAGGCCGTCCGCCTGGTCCCCGAGCGCCTCGACGAGTCGGTGCACCTGGTCGGGGTGCCGCACCCGCACGAAGACGAGGGGCCGCGGCGCGCCCGACTCGAAGAGCTGGCCCAGCTGGTGCGCGAGGTTCTTCTCGGCGAACTCGACGTCGCCGTCGGCGATCGCGTCCTCGAGGCACAGCACGGAGCACATGACGCCGTGGGCCGCTGCGCGTGGGAGGTCCCGCTCGATCGTCGGGCGGGTCGCCGGGGTGTAGAGGGTCGCGCCGAGCGCGACGGCGAGGAGCTCCGGGGCCGCGTCCCGCTCGAACTTTTCCGGCGGGACGCTGAAGAGCGCGGCCCGCTGGTCCTCCCCGAGATGACCGAAGTGCTGCACGACTCCTCCTCACGGCTGCCGACCCCCGGGCAGCGAAACGGAGGGCAGGATACGGGTGGTCGGGAAACGCCCGGGGGCACCCGGGTGGACGTCCGGCGGGGGTCCTGCGGCTACCGCCGGGTACGTCCGGCCTGGTCGGCCCGGAAGTCCGCGACCAGGGTGTCGACGCCGGCGTGGAGGCGCTCGACCCGCGTCAGCAGCTGCCAGTAGTCGGGGTGCGCCCCCTCCAGCAGGCCCTCCACGGCGATGAGCTCGTGGGCCAGGGCGTCGAGGCGTCCGCCCCACGGTTGCGGCGAGCCGCGCCTCAGCAGGAGCCGGGCGTCGCGCAGCGCGAACCGGGCGCGCTCGAGCAGCGCCTCCGGGTCGCGCTTGACCTCGCGCAGGCGCTCGAGCCGCAGCCGCGGGGCGTCCACCAGGTCGGAGGCGCGCCGCACGTCGTCCTCCACCCGCGTCAGCGCGGCGAGCGCCCCGGCGTGGTCGCCCGCGGCGTGCAGGCGCCGGAGCGGCTCGAGACCGTCGCGGGCCGAGGCGACGCGGGAGCGCAGCTCCTCCTCGGCGCGGGCCAGGTCGTCCCAGCTGGCGTAGGAGAACTCCCGGCGCAGGCCGGACATGTGCTCGCCCATCCGCTCCGAGCGGGTGGTGACCGCCTCGATGCGGGTGGCCAGCGACGGGATGCGCTGGCCCAGCGTGCGCAGGCGGGCGGGCAGCTCGGTGGCCAGGGAGCGCGCGTCCTCGGCGAGGCGCTCCACCACGGCGGCCGGCTCCTCGGCGTCGTCGGGCCCCAGCCGGTCGGCGATCTCGGCGAGCTTGCGGGCCGCGACGCGGGCGCGGGCCAGCGCCTCGTCGGCCTCCGGGAGGCTGAACCCCTCCTCGGTCATCGCGCGCCAGGCCGCCTCCGCGCGCGTGACGGACTCCTGGGCGGCGGCCAGCCGGCGCGCCGGGCGCTCCCGGACCTCCCCGACGCGGCCGAGCTCCGCGCCGTACTGGTCGAGGTAGCGGTCGATGGCCTCGGCGACCTCGCGCAGGGCCGGGACGCCGCGCTCGAAGGCCGTGGTCGCCGCACCCACGCGGTAGGGGTCGAGGTCCTCGACCGGGTCGTGCGCGTCGAGCACGCCGAGGTAGGCCAGCACCGCGTCGCCGGCGCGCTGGTCGAGCTGGCGCCAGGCCGGGACGACGCCCGTGGACCGCGCACGGTCCGGCAGCAGCGCGGCGTACTGCGCCACGGTGCCGCCGACGTCGCGCTGCAGCTGGTCGACGCGGAAGAAGTGCTCCTGCAGCTGCGCCCGGGCCTCGAGGGCGCGCTCGAGCAGGTCTGCTCCCCCGCGCCGGCGGCGACGGTCGGGGCGCGGGGAGCTCATGCGCCCATCGTAGGAGCGGGCGCCACTCAGCTGGCGTCGACGCCGAAGTCGTGCACGATGCCGAGCAGTCCGGAGGCGTAGCCCTGGCCGATCGCGCGGAACTTCCAGTCGCCGTCGCGGCGGTAGAGCTCGCCGAAGATCATGGCCGTCTCCGTGCTCGCGTCCTCGGTCAGGTCGAAGCGGGCCACCTCGACCTCCCGCACCGCGTCGACGACACGGATGAACGCCCCGCTCACCTGCCCGAAGCTCTGCCCGCGCAGGTCGGCGTCGTGGATCGAGACCGGGAAGACGACGCGCACGGCCTGCTCGGGCACGGTCGGCAGGTCGACCTCGATGGTCTCGTCGTCGCCGTCGCCCTCACCGGTGGTGTTGTCACCGCTGTGGTGCACCGAGCCGTCCGGGGACGTCAGGTTGTTGTAGAAGACGAAGTGCTGGTCGCTGAGGACCCTGCCGTCCTGGCCGACGAGGAGCGCCGAGGCGTCCAGGTCGAAGTCGACGCCGGTCGTGACCCGCACGTCCCAGCCCAGGCCGATGCGCAGCCGGGTCAGGGGCGCGCCCGCCGCCTTCGCCAACGAGACGTTGCCACCCTTGCGGAGCGTCACTCCCATGCTGCGCCAGCCTCCTCGTCCACCCGTGCACCCGTCGGTCGGGTGCCCCACGAGCCTAGAGGGGCACCCGACCGCGCGAGGTCAGACGTGGACCTCGTGCTTCGACTCCGGGTGCAGCTTGTTCTCGCGGATGCTCCACCCGAGGGCCGAGAGGATGATGACGACGCCGATGAGGCCGGTCACGACCTCCGGGATGGAGACGCCCATCGTCACGAACAGCAGCACCGCCAGCGCACCGATCGCCCAGTGGGCACCGTGCTCGAGGTAGACGTACTCGGCGAGCGTGCCCTTGCGGACCAGGTAGACCGTGATCGACCGGACGTAGAGCGCGCCCACACCGAGGCCGATCGCGATGACGATCGGGTCGGTCGTGATGGCGAAGGCGCCGATGACGCCGTCGAACGAGAAGCTCGCGTCGAGCACCTCGAGGTAGAGGAACATGAAGAACGCGGCCTTGCCCGTCGCCAGGGCCACCTCGCCGCCGGACACCTGGGCGGGCGTGAGCGCACCGTCGTCGTCCGCGTCCTCGTCGTCCATCAGGCCGGACGACGACTCGAACGCGTCGCCGAGGCCCTTCACCACGAGGTAGGTCAGCAGGCCGAGGATGCCGGCGAGCAGCACGCTGCCGAACTCCTCGGCGGTGAACTCCTCGGGCTGGGTACGACGGAAGACCTCCCCGATGATGACGAGCAGCGCGAGCGCGACCGCCACCGAGATGCCGCTGACCGCGCCCAGGCGCTGGAACGGGCGCTCGACCGGGCCCAGCCAGTGGTGCTCCTTCTCCTCGTCGGTGAAGAAGTCGAGGAAGATCATCATGAGGAACATGCCACCGAAGGCCGCGATGATCGGGTGGGCCTCCTCGAGGATGTAGGCGTAGGAGCCCTCCCCGTGACCACCGGCCATCGCCAGGTCCCAGGCGTCGACGGGGTTGAGGCCCGCGGAGGCCCAGACCACCAGGAACGGGAACACCAGGCGCATGCCGAACACGGCGATGAGGATGCCGACGGTGAGGAACATCGTCTGCCAGAACTTCGACATCTTGTTCAGCACCTTGGCGTTGACCACGGCGTTGTCGAAGGAGAGCGAGACCTCGAGGACGATGAGGATGGCCGCGACGGACAGCGCGCTGATCGCGGCCGACGTGCCGTCGCGGGAGCCGTAGAGGAAGGCGCCGACGAGGCCGGCGACGGTGATCGCGAAGGACCACCCGAAGGTCTTGAGGATCACGGCGAGGTGCCTTTGCACAGGAGGGGCCGACAGGGGCCCGGCGGCGACGTTGCCCCGAGCGGCGACAACCTACCTCCCGCCGTACGGGATCCCTGCATCTGCCAACCGCTTCGCGCCACCGTCCAGGGCGGTCAGCACCCACACCCCGGTGGGGGTGACCGTCGTCGTGTGCTCGAAGTGGGCGGCGGGGCTGCCGTCGCGCGTCACGACGGTCCAGTCGTCGTCGAGGGTGTCGTTCGCCGGGGAGCCGAGCGTGACCATCGGCTCGATGGCCAGCGCCATGCCCTCGACGATCCGCGGTCCGCGGCCCGGGCGGCCCACGTTCGGCACGTCGGGCGGCTGGTGCATCGCCGAGCCGATCCCGTGGCCCGTGTAGTCCTCGACCACGCCGTAGTCGCCGCACGAGCGCACGTGGGACTCCACCGCGTGGGAGACGTCCCCCACCCGGCCGTCGAGGCGCAGCGCGGCGATCCCCCGCCACAGCGCGTCCTCGGTCACCCGCACGAGCTCGGCCACCTCCGGGGCGACCTCGCCGAGGACCACGGTGACCGCGGCGTCGCCGTGCCAGCCGTCGACGATGGCGCCGCAGTCGATGGACACGACGTCACCCTCGCGCAGCACCCGGGACCCGGGGATGCCGTGCACGACCTCGTCGTTGACGGAGATGCACAGGGAGGCCGGGAAGCCCTGGTAGCCCAGGAACGACGGCACCGCCCCGGCGGAGCGGATGCTCTCCTCCGCCAGGGCGTCGAGCTCGGCCGTCGTCATCCCGGGCGCGGCGCGCACCGACACCAGCTCCAGCGTGCGGCCGACGACGAGGCCGGCCTCGCGCATCGCGTCGAGCTGCGCCGGCGTCTTCAGCTCGACGCCGCGGCGCAGGAGTCCCATGAGCGGCAGCGTCAGGCGCGGGCGCCGTCGAGCGCGGACGCGATGCGCTCGGCCACCTCGGCGACCTCGCCCATCCCGTCGACGCGCACGAGGAGGCCGCGCTCGGCGTACACCTCGATGAGCGGGGCCGTCTGCTCGTTGTAGACGTCCTGGCGGTGCCGGATGACCTCCTCCGTGTCGTCCGTGCGGCCGTCGGTCTGGGCGCGCAGCACGAGCCGCTTCACCAGCTCGTCGTCGTCGACCGTCAGCACGAGCACCGCGTCGAGGGCGGTGTCGCTCGCCTCGAGCATGCCGTCGAGCTCGGCGACCTGCGCCAGGGTGCGGGGGTAGCCGTCGAGCAGGAACCCGCTCGCGGCGTCGTCCTGGGCGAGGCGGTCCCGCACCATGTTGTTGGTGACGGAGTCGGGCACGTAGTCACCGGCGTCCATGTAGCGCTTCGCCTCGAGCCCCAGCGGGGTGCCCTCGGAGACGTTCGCCCGGAAGATGTCCCCGGTCGAGATCGCGGGGATGCCGTAGCGGGCCGCGACGCCCTTGGCCTGGGTGCCCTTGCCGGCCCCGGGGGGGCCCATGATGATGAGACGCATCAGCGGAGGAATCCTTCGTAGTTGCGCTGCTGGAGCTGGCTCTCGACCTGCTTCACCGTGTCGAGGGCGACGCCGACCATGATGAGGATCGACGTGCCGCCGAACGGGAAGTTCTGGTTGGCCCCGATGACCGCGAACGCGATCAGCGGGATCAGCGAGATGAGACCGAGGTAGAGCGCGCCCGGCAGCGTGATGCGGGACAGGACGTAGGACAGGTAGTCCTCGGTCGGCTTGCCCGCCCGGATCCCGGGGATGAAGCCGCCGTACTTCTTCATGTTGTCCGCGACTTCCTTCGGGTTGAAGGTGATCGAGACGTAGAAGTACGTGAAGAAGATGATGAGCGCGAAGTAGACCGCCATGTAGAGCGGGTGGTCGCCGCGCACGAAGTGCTCGTTGATCCACCGCACCCACGCGGAGTCCGACGTCGCGTTGAACTGCGCCGCCATCGCCGGCAGGTAGAGCAGGGAGCTGGCGAAGATGACGGGGATGATGCCGGCCTGGTTGACCTTGAGCGGGATGTACGTCGAGCTGCCGCCGAACATGCGCCGCCCGACCATCCGCCGCGCGTACTGCACCGGGATGCGGCGCTGCGCCTGCTCGATGAAGATGACGGCCGCCACGATCGCGAGCCCGATGGCCATGACGATGGCGAAGGTGCCCCAGCCCTGCGACTCGCGCACGGCCCACAGCGAGCCGGGGAACGTCGCGACGACCTGGCAGAAGATGAGGATCGACATGCCGTTGCCGATGCCGCGGTCGGTGATGAGCTCACCGAGCCACATGATGACGGCGGTGCCGGCCGTCATGGTCACGACCATGACGAGGAAGGTGAGGCGGCTGTCCTCGCTGTGCAGCAGCGGCAGCTCGCAGCCCTGGAGCAGCTGGCGGCTCCGGGCGAGCGCCACGATGCCGGTGGCCTGGAGGACGGCGAGCGCCAGGGTCAGGTAGCGCGTGTACTGCGTGATCTTCGCCTGGCCGGACTGGCCCTCCTTCTTGAGGGCCTCCAGCCGCGGGATGACGACCACGAGCAGCTGCAGGATGATGCTCGCAGTGATGTACGGCATGATCCCGAGCGCGAAGATGGTCAGCTGCAGCAGCGCCCCGCCGGAGAACAGGTTGATGAGGGTGTACAGCCCCTGGTCCTCGATCTGGTTGAGGCAGCTCTGCACGTTGTCCACGTGCACGCCCGGCGACGGGACCTGCGAACCGAGCCGGAAGAGCACGACGACCAACAGGACGAACAGCAGCTTGCGACGCAGGTCCGGTGTCCGGAATGCGTTGGCGAAGGCGCCCAGCACGAGATCCTCTTTCTTCCTGGTGGCACACGGCCTCGGACCCGTCCCCCGAGGGCCGCGGCAGAGCCTAACAGCCGACTCGACGGTGGTCGGGTGGGGATACGACGAGGGCGCCGCCCGGCCGTCAGGCCCGACGACGCCCTGCGTCGATCAGTGGTACGACGTCACGCACCGACGACGGTCACGGAACCGCCGGCAGCCTCGATCTTCTGCTTCGCCGACGCCGAGAAGGCGTCCGCGGAGACCTGGACCGCGACCGTGATGTCGCCCGTGCCCAGCACCTTGACGGGCTGGTTCTTGCGCACCGCACCGCGGGCGACCAGGGTCTCCTTGGAGACCTCGCCGCCCTCGGGGAAGAGCTCGCTCACGCGGTCCAGGTTCACGACCTGGAACTCGACCTTGAACGGGTTCTTGAAGCCCTTGAGCTTCGGCAGCCGCATGTGGATCGGCATCTGGCCACCCTCGAAGGCCGAGGGGACCTGGTAGCGGGCCTTCGTGCCCTTGGTACCGCGGCCCGAGGTCTTGCCCTTGGAGCCCTCACCGCGACCCACGCGGGTCTTGGCGGTCTTGGCACCGGGGGCAGGACGCAGGTGGTGGATCTTCAGCGTCATGTCAGTCGACCTCCTCGACCGTCACCAGGTGACGGACCGTGTGGACCATGCCCCGGATCTCCGGACGGTCCTCCTTGACGACGACGTCACCGATGCGCTTGAGACCCAGCGTGCGCAGCGTGTCGCGCTGGTTCTGCTTGCGACCGATGCCCGACTTCTTCTGCTCGACCTTGAGACGCATCAGTCGTTCACCCCCGAGGCGGCGGGCACCTCGGCCCGCGCCTTCAGGAGGGCCGCCGGGGCGACGTCCTCGACCCGCAGACCACGTCGCGCGGCCACCGCCTCGGGCTCCTCCAGCATGCGGAGGGCCTCGACCGTGGCGTGCACGATGTTGATCTGGTTGGACGAGCCGAGCGACTTGCTCAGCACGTCGTGGATGCCCGCGCACTCGAGCACGGCGCGCACCGGACCACCGGCGATGACACCGGTACCGGGGGCGGCCGGACGCAGGAAGACGACGCCGGCCGCCTTCTCGCCCTGCACGGGGTGCGGGATCGTGCCCTGGATGCGGGGGACGCGGAAGAACGCCTTCTTCGCCTCCTCGACGCCCTTGGCGATCGCCGCGGGCACCTCCTTGGCCTTGCCGTAGCCGACGCCGACCAGGCCGTCACCGTCACCGACGATCACGAGGGCGGTGAAGCTGAAGCGACGACCACCCTTCACGACCTTGGCGACACGGTTGATCGCGACGACGCGCTCGATGTAGGCGGTCTTGTCGGCGCCGCCACCACGGCGATCGTCGCGTCCTCCGCGACGGTCACCGCCCTGGCGCTCGCCGCCGGCGCGTCCGCGCTGGGGTCCGCTCATGAGACTTTCCTCTTCTCTCTCTGGTTCGTCTTCGCGATCAGAAGGTCAGCCCACCCTCGCGGGCACCGTCCGCGAGGGCCGCGACGCGACCGTGGTAGCGGTTGCCGGCGCGGTCGAACACGACCGCGTCGACACCGTTGGACTTCGCGCGCTCGGCGACGAGCTCGCCGACCCGCTTCGCCTTCGCCGTCTTGTCGCCGTCGTGGGAGCGGAGGTCCGCCTCCATCGTCGACGCAGACACGAGGGTCTTGCCGATCACGTCGTCGACCACCTGCACGGAGATGTGCTTGGCGCTGCGCGTGACCACGAGGCGCGGGCGCTCCGCCGTACCGGCGATGCGCTTGCGACCACGGACCTGACGACGCAGGCGGGACTTGACCCGCGCCGCGGTGTGCTTGTTGTTGGCAAGGGAGATGGCCATCGTCACTTACCTGCCTTTCCGACCTTGCGGCGGACCTGCTCGCCCGCGTAGCGGACACCCTTGCCCTTGTAGGGCTCGGGCTTGCGGAGCTTGCGGATCTTCGCCGCGGTCTCGCCGACGAGCTGCTTGTCGATGCCCTGGACACCGAGCTTGGTGGGGCCCTCGACGGTGAACGTGATCCCGGCGGGGGCGTCCACGGTGATCGAGTGGCTGTAGCCGAGCTGGAACTCCAGCTGGGTCGGGCCCTTCGACAGCACGCGGTAGCCGACGCCGACGATCTCGAGCTTCTTCTCGTAGCCGTCGGTCACGCCCGTCACCATGTTGGCGACCAGGGTGCGGGTCAGGCCGTGCAGCGAGCGGCTCTCGCGCTCGTCGTTCGGTCGCCGGACCTCGAGGACACCGTCGTTCCTCTCGATCGTGATCGGCGCCGGCACCGTGTGGGTCAGGGTCCCCTTGGGGCCCTTCACCGTCACGAGGCTGTTGTCGATCGCGACATCCACACCGGACGGGACCGTGATGGGGAGCTTGCCAATGCGCGACATGCTTCTTCTCTCCTCTCTCGGTCTCTCGTCACCAGACGTAGGCGAGGACTTCCCCACCCACGCCCTTCTGGTTGGCCTGGCGGTCGGTCAGCAGTCCCTGGCTCGTCGAGATGATCGCGACGCCCAGGCCACCGAGGACCTTGGGGAGGCTCGTGGACTTCGCGTACACCCGGAGACCGGGCTTGCTGATGCGGCGCACACCGGCGATGGAACGCTCGCGGTTGCGGCCGTACTTCAGCGTGATCGTCAGCGTCTTGCCCACGGCCGCCTCGCCCGTCTTGGGGTCGACGTTGTCCGTCACCTCGAACGAGGTCACGTAGCCCTCCTGACGGAGGATCTCCGCGACGCCCGCCTTGAGCTTGCTGTACGGCATCTCGACGGAGTCGTGGTACGCCTGGTTGGCGTTGCGCAGACGCGTGAGCATGTCTGCGATCGGGTCAGTCATCGTCATGGCCACAAGGCCTTTCTCCACCGTGGTTTCGCACCGCGCACGCGGTGCGACCTACAGCGACTCGTGCTTGATCTGGGAATGGCAGGTCAGGTTGAGCAGGTCACCAGCTGGACTTGGTCACGCCGGGCAGCTCGCCCCGGTGCGACATCTCGCGCAGGCAGATGCGGCACAGACCGAACTTGCGGTAGACCGCGCGGGGCCGGCCGCAGCGCTGGCAGCGGGTGTAGCCGCGGACCGCGAACTTGGGCTTGCGGGCGGCCTTGACCTTCAGCGACGTCTTCGCCATGTCAGTTCTCCTTGAAGGGGAAGCCGAGCTGCTTCAGCAGCGCGCGGCCCTGCTCGTCGGTCGTGGCGGTGGTCACGACGGTGATGTCCATGCCACGCGAGCGGTCGACCTTGTCCTGGTCGATCTCGTGGAACATGACCTGCTCCGTGAGACCGAACGTGTAGTTGCCACGGCCGTCGAACTGCTTCGGCGAGAGCCCGCGGAAGTCGCGGATGCGGGGCAGGGCCAGGGAGAGCAGGCGGTCCAGGAACTCCCACATGCGGTCGCCGCGCAGCGTGACGTGCGCGCCGATCGGCATGCCCTCGCGCAGCTTGAACTGGGCGATGGACTTGCGGGCCTTGGTCACCTGCGGCTTCTGGCCGGTGATCGCGGTGAGGTCGCGGATGGCGCCCTCGATCAGCTTCGAGTCGCGAGCGGCCTCGCCGACGCCCATGTTGACCACGATCTTGGTCAGGCCGGGCACCTGCATGACGTTCGCGATGTCGAACTCGCTCTTCAGCGCGGGGAGGATCTCCTCGCGGTAGCGCGCCTTGAGGCGCGGGATCGCCGGGGCGGCGATGGTGGTCTCGGTCATCTCAGATCTCCTCGCCGGTGGTGCGCGAGACGCGCACGCCGCGCTCGACGGAGTACTCCGAGCCGTCGGCCCGGCGCTTGGTCCCCTCGACGCGCTTGAAGCCGACACGGGTCACGCCGTCGCCCTCGACCAGCATCACGTTGGACACGTGGATCGGGGCCTCGGTCGTGATGATGCCGCCCGTCGCGTCGCCGCCCTGCGGCGCCGCCTTGGTGTGCTTCTTCACGCGGTTGACACCCTCGACGATCACCCGCTGCTCCTCGCGGAGCACGCCGATGACCTTGCCCTGGGCGCCCTTGTCCTTGCCGGCGATCACCTTGACGGTGTCACCCTTCTTGATCTTGAGCTTCGCCATGGTCAGAGCACCTCCGGCGCGAGCGAGATGATCTTCATGAACTTCTTCTCGCGCAGCTCACGGCCGACGGGCCCGAAGATGCGGGTGCCCCGGGGCTCCCCGTCGTTCTTCAGGATCACCGCGGCGTTCTCGTCGAAGCGGATGTACGAGCCGTCGGGCCGGCGGCGCTCCTTGACGGTGCGCACGACGACGGCCTTGACGACGTCACCCTTCTTCACGTTGCCACCGGGGATCGCGTCCTTCACGGTGGCGACGATGACGTCGCCGATACCGGCGTAGCGGCGACCCGAACCACCGAGAACGCGGATGCAGAGGATCTCCTTCGCACCCGTGTTGTCGGCGACCTTCAGTCGCGACTCCTGCTGGATCATCTTCTCTCCTGGTCGTCGGACCGGTTCTCCCGCCCGCGGTGGGGCGGGAGCCTGGCCGAACTAATGGGTTGAACTCGCCGTGGGGCGAGAGGTCACTTCGCCTTCTCGAGGATCTCGACGACGCGCCA
This sequence comes from Nocardioides sp. ChNu-99, assembly GCF_029493445.1. Lineage (NCBI taxonomy): Bacteria > Bacillati > Actinomycetota > Actinomycetes > Propionibacteriales > Nocardioidaceae > Nocardioides > Nocardioides sp. ChNu-99. The sequence continues at coordinate 15,483 of NZ_JAHWBL010000057.1, forward strand.
GCGCTTGGTGGCGGACAGCGGTCGCGTCTCCATGATCAGGACACGGTCGCCGGTGCCACAGGCGTTGGGCTCGTCGTGCGCCTTGAGCTTGCTCGTGCGGCGCAGCACCTTGCCGTACAGGGCGTGCTTCACGCGGTCCTCGACGGCGACGACGACGGTCTTGTCCATCTTGTCGCTGACGACGATGCCCTCGCGAACCTTGCGGGCGCCGCGCTGGGCGGTCTCCTGGGTCTCGGTGCTCATGCGGCGCCGTCCTTCGTCATGTCGTCGGAGCCCGGCGTGCTGCGGATGCCGAGCTCGCGCTCGCGCAGCACCGTGTAGATGCGGGCGATGTCCTTCTTCACCGTGCGCAGACGGCTGTTGTTCTCGAGCTGGCCGGTGGCCGCCTGGAACCGGAGGTTGAACAGCTCCTCCTTCGCCTCGCGCAACTTCTCCGCGAGGTCGACGCCGTCGACCTCGTCGAGCTCGTACGCCTTGCTGACCTTCTGGGACATCAGAATTCACCTGCCTCGCGGGAGACGAAGCGGCACTTCATGGGGAGCTTGTGGATCGCGCGGCGCATGGCCTCGCGAGCAACGTCCTCGGAAACACCGGAGAGTTCGAACATGACACGGCCGGCCTTGACGTTGGCGACCCACCACTCGGGCGAGCCCTTGCCGGAACCCATGCGGGTCTCGGCCGGCTTCTTGGTGAGCGGACGGTCCGGGTAGATGTTGATCCAGACCTTTCCGCCACGCTTGATGTAGCGGGTCATCGCGATACGCGCCGACTCGATCTGACGGTTGGTCACGTAGTGCGACTCGACCGCCTGGATACCGAAGTCGCCGAAGTTGAGCGACGTGCCGCCCTTGGCGGCACCGGTCCGCTTGGGGTGGTGCTGCTTGCGGTGCTTGACGCGACGGGGCATCAGCATGGGGATCAGCCCTCCGTGGCTGCCGGAGCGGCAGCGGTCTCGGCGGCGGCGGAGGCCGGGGCCTCGGTCGCCGTACCCTCGGCGGACGCGCCCTCGCGACCCGAACGGGTCGGACGGTCGGCACGCGAGCCACGGCTCGGGCGCTCCCCGCCACGCGTCGGGCGGCCACCACGACCCGGCGCACCGGCCCGGGCGGCAGCCTGGGCCTCGCGCTCGGCGCGGGTGCCCGCGACCTCGCCCTTGTAGATCCAGACCTTCACGCCGATGCGGCCGAAGGTCGTGCGGGCCTCGTAGAAGCCGTAGTCGATGTCGGCACGCAGCGTGTGCAGCGGGACGCGGCCCTCGCGGTAGAACTCGGTGCGCGACATCTCGGCGCCGTTGAGGCGGCCGGAGCACTGGATCCGGATGCCCTTGGCACCGGAGCGCATCGAGGTCTGGATGGCCTTCTTCATCGCGCGACGGAACTGCACGCGGCCGCTGAGCTGCTCGGCGACGCCCTGGGCGACCAGCTGCGCGTCGACCTCGGGGTTCTTGACCTCGAGGATGTTCAGCTGCACCTGCTTGCCCGTGAGCTTCTCGAGCTCGCCACGGATGCGGTCGGCCTCGGCGCCGCGGCGACCGATGACGATGCCCGGGCGCGCGGTGTGGATGTCGACGCGGACGCGGTCACGCGTGCGCTCGATCTCCACCTTCGCGATGCCGGCCCGCTCCATGCCCTTGCTGAGCAGCTTGCGGATCGCGACGTCCTCGCCGACGTACGACTTGTAGAGCTTGTCGGCGTACCAACGGCTCTTGTGGTCGGTCGAGATGCCGAGGCGGAAGCCGTTCGGGTTGATCTTCTGACCCATCAGGCAGACCGTCCCTTCTTCTTCGTGCCGGCGGCGACCGCGTCAGCGGGCTGGACGGCGATCGTGATGTGGCTCGTGCGCTTGTTGATCCGCGTGGCGCGGCCCTGGGCGCGGGGGCGCCACCGCTTCATCGTGGGGCCCTCGTCGACCGTCGCGACCGAGACGACCAGGTCGGCGGCCTTGAGGCCCTCGACGGTCTCGGCGTTCGCGACGGCGGAGTTGAGGACCTTCGCGACGGTCTCGGCGGCGGCCTGCGGCGCGAAGGCCAGCAGGGCCTGCGACTCCGCGACCGACCGGCCGCGGACCAGGTCCACGACCCGGCGCGCCTTGAGCGGCGTGATGCGGACGTAGCGGGCGCTGGCGAAGGCACCCGGGGCGTCGCCGAGCAGCGACGTGCGGCGGGCGCTGGTGCGCTGACGCTCGGTGGTGCTCATCGGCGACGTCCCTTCCGGTCTTCCTTCACGTGCCCGCGGTAGGTGCGGGTCGGGGCGAACTCGCCCAGCTTGTGGCCGACCATCGAGTCGGTCACGAACACGGGGACGTGCTTGCGCCCGTCGTGCACGGCGATCGTGTGACCGATCATGTCCGGCACGATCATCGAGCGGCGCGACCACGTCTTGATGACGTTGTGGGTGCCCTTCTCGTTCTCCGCGTCCACCTTCTTGGCGAGGTGGTCGTCGATGAAGGGGCCCTTCTTCAGGCTGCGAGGCATCTCGTTACTTCCCTATCAGCGCTTCTTGCCGGACTTGCGACGACGGATGATCTGGGCGTCGCTGGCCTTGCGCTTGCGCGTGCGGCCCTCGGGCTTGCCCCACGGCGAGACCGGGTGGCGACCACCGGAGGTCTTGCCCTCACCACCACCGTGCGGGTGGTCGACCGGGTTCATGACGACACCACGGACGGTCGGGCGCTTGCCCTTCCAGCGCATGCGGCCGGCCTTGCCCCAGTTGATGTTCGACTGCTCGGCGTTGCCGACCTCACCGACGGTGGCGCGGCAGCGCACGTCGACGAAGCGCATCTCGCCCGAGGGCAGGCGCAGCGTGGCGCGCGAGCCCTCCTTGGCGACCAGCTGGGCGCTGTTGCCCGCGGAGCGGGCGATCTTCGCGCCGCCGCCGGGCCGCAGCTCGATGCAGTGGATCGTCGTGCCGACCGGGATGTTGCGCAGCGGCAGGTTGTTGCCGGTCTTGATGTCGGAGCCGGGGCCCGACTCGACCGGGGTGCCCTGCAGCAGGCCCTTGGGCGCCACGATGTAGCGCTTCTCGCCGTCGGCGTAGTGCAGCAGCGCGATGCGCGCGGTGCGGTTGGGGTCGTACTCGATGTGCGCGACCTTGGCCGGCACGCCGTCCTTGTCGTAGCGACGGAAGTCGATGACGCGGTAGGCGCGCTTGTGACCGCCACCCTGGTGCCGGGTGGTGATCCGGCCCTGGTTGTTGCGGCCGCCCTTCTTGGGCAGCGGACGCGTCAGCGACTTCTCGGGCGTGGTGCGCGTGATCTCGACGAAGTCGGCGACCGACGAGCCGCGGCGTCCGGGCGTGGTCGGCTTGTACTTGCGGATTGCCATGAGTCAGGAGTCCTTGTCTCGGGAAGCCCGGTCAGCCGACCGGACCTCCGAAGATGTCGATGGAGTCGCCCTCGGCGAGGCTGACGATCGCGCGCTTGGTGTCCTTGCGCTTGCCCATGCCGAAGCGGGTGCGACGCGTCTTGCCCGCCCGGTTGAGCGTGTTGACCGAGGTGACCTTGACACCGAACACCTTCTGGACCGCGATCTTGATCTCGGTCTTGTTGGCGTCGGGGTGCACGAGGAACGTGTACTTGTTCGCGTCGAGCAGGCCGTAGCTCTTCTCGGAGACCACGGGCGCGAGCAGGATGTCCCGCGGGTCCTTGTTCAGGGCGCTCACTTCGCGTCCTCCTTCTGGCCGGCGATCCGCGCGACGAACGCGTCGTACGCCGTGGTCGTGAAGACGACCTCGTCGGAGACGAGCACGTCGTAGGTGTTCAGCTGGTCCTGGGCGACGATGTGCACCGACGGCAGGTTGCGCAGCGAGAGCCACGTGGGCGTGTCGTCCCGCTCGACCACGACGAGGAACCGCGTGCGGTCCGAGATCGACGCCAGGGCGGCCTTCGCGGCCTTGGTCGAGGGCACGCCGGTCTCGAGGAAGGCCTCGACGACGTGCACCCGGCCGTTGGCGGCCCGGTCCGACAGGGCACCGCGCAGGGCGGCGGCCTTCATCTTCTTGGGCGTGCGCTGCTCGTAGCTGCGCGGCTGCGGGCCGTGCACCGTGCCACCGCCGACGAACTGCGGGGCGCGGGTCGAGCCCTGGCGCGCGCGGCCGGTGCCCTTCTGCTTGTAGGGCTTGCGGCCACCGCCGCGGACCTCGCCGCGGGTCTTGGTGGCGTGCGTGCCCTGGCGGGCCGCGGCCTGCTGCGCCACCACGACCTGGTGGATCAGCGGGACGTTCACCTCGACGCCGAAGACCTCGGCGGGGAGGTCCACGGCGACCTTCTTGACGTCGCTCACTTGCCAGCCTCCTGCTTCTTGGCGGCCGAGCGGAGGACGACGAGCCCGCCCTTGGGGCCGGGGACGGCACCCTTGAGCAGCACGAGGCCCTTCTCGGCGTCGACGGCGTGCACCGTCACGTTCTGCGTGGTGACGGTGTCGCCACCCATGCGACCGGACATCCGCGTGCCCTTGAAGACACGGCCGGGCGTGGCGCAGGCGCCGATCGAGCCCGGCTTGCGGTGGTTGCGGTGCGCACCGTGCGAGGCGCCGACGCCGGAGAAGCCGTGGCGCTTCATCGTGCCCGCGAAGCCCTTGCCCTTGCTGGTGCCGGTCACGTCGATCTCCTCGCCCGCGGCGAAGATCTCGGCAGCGTCCAGCTCCTGGCCGACGGAGTACGTCGAGGCGTCGGCGGTGCGGATCTCGACCACGTGGCGGCGCGGCGTGACGCCGGCCTTCGCGAAGTGGCCCGCCTGCGGCTTCGAGACCTTGCGGCCCTCGATCTCGCCGAAGCCGACCTGGATGGCGTTGTAGCCGTCCACGTCGGGGGTGCGGACCGCGGCGACGACGTTGGTCGAGGCGGCGACGACGGTCAGGGGGACGATGCGGTTGTTCTCGTCCCAGGTCTGGGTCATGCCGAGCTTGGTGCCCAGCAGGCCCTTCACGTTGTGTTCGATGGTCATGGCTCTGTTGTCTCCGTCCTGCCCGAACTCAGAGCTTGATCTCGATGTCGACGCCCGCGGGCAGGTCGAGCCGCATGAGCGAGTCCACCGTCTTCGGGGTCGGGTCGATGATGTCGATGAGGCGCTTGTGGGTGCGCATCTCGAAGTGCTCGCGGCTGTCCTTGTACTTGTGGGGCGAGCGGATGACGCAGTAGACGTTCTTCTCCGTCGGCAGCGGCACAGGGCCGGCGACCTTCGCGCCCGTACGGGTGACCGTGTCAACGATCTTGCGCGCCGAGGTGTCGATGACCTCGTGGTCGTAGGCCTTGAGCCTGATGCGGATCTTCTGTCCCGCCATAGGTCTCTCTCGTCCTTACTCGTTCGTGCCCGGTGGAGCACCGCGTGCGTTGGTCTCACGACGCTGCCCCGGGTGGGACCTCGCCGCCGTGTCTCCACCACCTGACATCTCCGACCCACGCGGTCGGGCGTGTCGCGGGCTCCTCGCACAGCAGTGCGCGGGGCGCGACAGGACCGGGGTCCTGCGATGTCGTTGGCGGCGCCCGACCGGTTCGTCGGGCTGATCGGGTCTCCAGGTGCGGCGCGGCGACCACGCCGAGCACCGAACGCAGGCCGGGCCTGGGCCCGACGGGAGACGCGATTCAATGTTCAAGGTGGAGCCACGCCCCGGCGACCCGCCGGAGCAACCGGGCTATCTTGGCAGAAGGTCGGGCAGGCGTCCAAATCGGGTCCCGCGCGCCGGGTGCGGTGGTCGGCCGGTGCGCCGCCTGCTCCCCCGGTAGCATGCCGCACGACCGCGGGGGCGGCCGGTCGGCGGCTCCCCCACCGAGCGACGGGGGCCCCATTGAGCGGCACGACTCCCCCGCCCGGCGCTGCCCGCGCCCCCGAGGCGCCGCGCTCGCCGTACGCCGCCGAGCTGGCGCGGCTGGGCGTCGCGCCCGCCGCG
>NZ_JAHWBL010000058.1:0-20262 GCF_029493445.1 Nocardioides sp. ChNu-99
GGGCGGTCCGCCGCGCGGGCGCGCGACGCGGCGGTCGCCGCGCTCGCGCTCGGCGCCGTCGGGGCGGCGCTGGTGCTGGTGGCGCACGGCTCGGCGCAGCAGGCCGTGCGCTCCACGGGCTCCGTGGTGCTCGAGCTCGTGGGCTACGGCGCGCTCGTGGCCGCCGCGCTCGTGCTCGTGGTCGGGCTCCTGCGGGCGTTCGCCCGGCCCGCGCCCCCGTCGCAGGAGTGACCCGGCCGCGCCGGAGCCCGGGCCCGGCCCATCACCGGGCCGTCAGCGGTCGTCGGGGCCCGCCTGCTCGGCGAGGGCCTGCTGGGCCTCCTGCGCCTCGGTGATGATGCGGCGCATCGCGTCCTCGGCGGCCGCCGGCTCTCCCCGGCGCACGGCCCGGGCGACCTCGGCGTGCCACTCGATGGCGTCGGGATTCGGGTCGGCCGGCATCAGGTGGTGGTGGGTGCGCCCGGCGAGGACCTCGCCGACGACGTCGGCGAGCGCGGCGTACATCTCGTTCCCCGACGCCGCCAGCATCGTCGTGTGGAACACCTGGTCGGCCGCCAGGTAGGCGTCGAGGTCCCGCGCCCGCGCGTGCACCGTCATGTCGGACACGGCCGAGGCCATCCGTGCCGCCTGCTCGGCGGTGGCGCGCTGGGCGGCCAGTGCCGCGGCGGCCGGTTCGAAGCCCGCCCGGAGCTCGCTGAGCGAGCGCAGCTGGGCGTCGCGCTCGGCCCCGTCGAGGCGCCAGCGGATCAGCCGCGGGTCGAAGACGTTCCACGCCGCGCGCTCGCTGACCGTGATGCCGACGCGCCGCCGCGACGTCACCAGCCCCATGGCGCCGAGCACCTGCACCGCCTCGCGCGACACCGAGCGGGAGACGCCGTACGTCGCGTCGACGCCCTCCAGCGTCAGCACGGTGCCCGGCGGCAGGTCGCCGGCCACGATGCGGTGGCCCAGCGCGTCCAGCACGTTCTCGCGGCGACGGCCGGCGCCGGTGGACGGGGTGGTGGACGGGGTCGACGGGGTGGGGGACGGGGTGACCGACGGGGCGCCCGGGGGGTTCGGCACCAGCGCCTCCTCGCAAAGATCAGATTTATTCGCGTGACGGGGTTGTAAACAGCAGACGAATCATCGCACACTGTCCGGGCCCCGGTGTGATGCCGCGCACAGCACGTGCGGGACGCCCGGGCGCCTGGACGAGGGAGCCGCCGATGACCGATCCGACCCGCCCGGGGCCCCGGCCCCTCGTCGTCGTCATGGGGGTGTCCGGCTCCGGCAAGTCCACCGTCGGAGCGGCGCTCGCCCAGCGCCTCCGCGTGCCGTTCGGCGACGCGGACGACTTCCACCCGCCGGCCAACATCGCCAAGATGTCCGCCGGCCACGCCCTCGACGACGCCGACCGCGAGCCGTGGCTCGAGGCCATCGGTGCCTGGCTCGCCGAGCGCGCCGAGGCCCGCGGTGGCGTCGTGACCTGCTCCGCGCTCAAGCGCGCCTACCGCGACCGCATCCGCGAGAGCGCGCCCACCGCCGTGTTCGTGCACCTGGCCGGCTCCCGTGCGGTCATCGCGGCGCGCCAGGCCAGCCGGCCCGGCCACTTCATGCCCGCCTCGCTGCTCGACTCGCAGTTCGCGACGCTCGAGGACCTCGAGCCCGACGAGGCCGGCTTCGTCGTCGACGTGCGCCTCTCCGTCGACGACCTCGTGGACGCCGCGGCGGCGCGGCTCGCCGTACCCACCCCCGACCCCGCGGGCGCCCCCGCCGACGACCAGGAGCAGGACCGATGACCACCCTTCCCGTGCCCTCGACCGAGGGCCTGCTGGCGGCTGTGCGCCCGCTCGCCACCGGCGACCTCGTGCAGCCCGTCAACGGCGGTGCCCAGCTCGTCATCGGCGGTCTCGCCGGCATCGCCGTCGTCGTGGTGCTCGTGGCCGTCGCCAAGCTGCACCCGTTCCTGGCCCTCGTGCTCGGCGGGTTCACCGTCGGCGCGATCGCGGTCGTCGGCTCCGACGCGGAGGTCGACGGCGAGGCCTACGACTTCCAGCACGTCGTGACCGTGTTCAGCACGGGCTTCGGCAACACCACCGCCAGCGTCGGCCTGCTCATCGCGCTCGGCGCCATGTTCGCCAAGCTGCTCGCCGACTCCGGGGGCGCCGACCAGGTCGTCGACACGATCGTGAGCCGGGCCTCGCCGCGGGCGCTGCCGTGGGCGATGGCGGGCGTCGGCGCCCTCATCGGCCTGCCGATGTTCTTCGAGATCGGGCTCGTGCTGCTGATGCCGGTGATCTACCTCGTCGCGCGGCGCGCCCAGATCTCGCTCGTCGCGATCGGCATCCCTACCTTGGCCGGCCTGTCGGCGATGCACGCCCTCGTGCCGCCGCACCCCGGCCCGCTGCTGGCCATCGACAACCTCGGCGCCGACCTCGGCGTCACCCTCGGCCTCGGCGTGCTGCTGGCCATCCCGGTGGTCATCGTCGCCGGCCCGCTCTTCGGCATCCTGGCCGCCCGCTGGGTGCCGGTGGCCGCGCCGAGCGACGCCGACTCGCCCGTCTCGGTCGGCGGCCGCTCCGGCGGCGTCACCGGCGGGGGTGACGCGAAGGAGGCCGACGGCGGCGTGCGCCGGCCCGGCTTCGCGACGACGGTCGCCACGGTGCTGCTGCCCGTGATCCTGATGATGGGCAAGGCCCTGGCCGACGTGCTGCTGGAGGAGAGCAACGGCGTGCGCACCGTGCTCGACCTGCTGGGCACGCCGTTCGTCGCCCTGCTCCTCGCCGTGCTCGTGGCCATGTGGACCTTCGGCTTCGGGCTGGGCTGGAGCGCGGGGGAGGTCGGCAGGAGCGTCGAGAGCTCGCTGCCCGGCGTGGCCGGCATCCTGCTCATCGTGGCCGCCGGCGGCGGGTTCAAGGAGGTGCTGGTCTCGACGGGCATCGGCACCCTGCTGGCCGAGTGGGCGCAGGACGCGAACGTCTCGGTGATGCTGCTCGCCTGGGTGCTCGCCGTGCTCATCCGCCTGGCGACCGGGTCGGCGACCATCGCGACGGTGACGGCGTCCTCGCTGATGGCCGGCCTGGTCGACGGGCTGAGCTCCGGCGAGGTCTCCCTCATGGTGCTGGCGATCGGCTCGGGCTCGGTGTTCTTCTCGCACCTCAACGACGCCGGGTTCTGGCTGGTGAAGGAGTACTTCCGCCTCGACGTGCCCCAGACCATCAAGACGTGGTCGGCGATGGAGACCGTCCTGTCGGCCACCGGCCTCGTGCTGGTGCTCGGGCTCGACCTGGTGATCTAGGCGGGCTGCCCGGGGTCCCCGGGCTGCCCGGGCTGCGGGGTCTCGTCGCCCACGACCCCGACGACCCCCGCGGCCCGGGCGGCCTCGCCGTACGCCACCGCGAGGCTCGCGACCGTCTCGTGCGCGTTGAGCCCGCTGGGGTTCGGCACGACCCACACCTCGCTGGTGCCCCACGGCTCGGGCTGCCGCCCGGCGACCGCCTTCGGCAGCCCGAACGCTCCCCGGTATGCCGTGATCCCCGCGACCGCGACAACGCGCGGGCGCCGCTCCTCGACGAGCACGCGCAGGCGCGCCCCGCCCTCGCGCAGCTCGTCCCTCGTCAGCTCGTCGGCCCGGGCGCTGGCACGGCGCACGACGTTGGTGATGCCGATGCCCCGCTCGCGCAGGTGGGCGCGGTCGGCGTCGCTCATGCCGTCGGCCGGGTCGATGGGCCGCGTGATGATCCCGGCCCGCAGCAGCGCCGGGTAGAACCGGTTGACCGGGTGCGCGAAGTGCGTCTGCGTGGCCGCGGTCCACAACCCGGGGTTGATGCCGACGAACAGCAGCCGCAGCGGCGGGTCGTCCGGCCCGGGCAGCAGGTCGGGCACCGTGGCGCCGTTGAACGACTCCAGCTCGGCGCGGGTGAACCGGGTACGGCGGGGCGGCGGCACCCGGCGAGCCTGCCACACCGCGCCACCGCCGGTTTGCGCCGACCGCGCCCGGGGAGGGTCGGCGTCGTGACCGCTCCCCACGCCGCCTTCGCCACGCCGTACCCGCCGTCGGAGGAGACGTTCGCCGGCTCCCTCATGCTCCAGGTGGCCCGCGGCGTCGAGGACCTCGACGACCTCCGCGACCAGGTGGAGGACCTCGTCGAGCACGACGACTACTCCGCCGTCCACCCGGACGAGCCGGTGCCGACCCTCGAGGAGGCCCACGCGCTGCTCGACCAGGTCGTCGCCGCCCACGACGCGGTGGTGACGGAGTCCTCGCCGAGCGCGCTCGCCCTCGAGCGGGCGCTGGCCGCGCTGCCGGGCCGGGGGATCGCGGTGTCGGTCGGCGAGGGGTTCGACGCGGGCGAGGCCGCGCGGGAGGGGTACGCCGCGGCGCGCGAGCTGCCCGGTGCCGTCGGTTACGTCTACTGCCACCTGCAGGACCTCGACCGCGTGGTGCTGACCGGCCGGCTGCTGCTGGGCTTCAGCGGCATGTCGGGCCGGCTCGACGACGAGGCCGCGGCGGTCGGGCGGACCGTCGTCGAGGTGCTCACCGACGCCGGGCTCCCGGTCGCGTGGGACGGCGACCCCGGCGCCCGCGTCCTCGTCGGCCCGGTGCGCTGGGAGCGCCCCTTCGGCACGCGCTGACGCGGGCCTGGTCCTGCGGCGGGCCTGGTCCTCAACAGGCCTGGTCCTCGGCGGGCCTAGTCCTCCCAGCGGCCGGCGCCCACCACGCGGTGCGGGAGCCGGCCCTCCGGCCCCGGGCCGGGCTGGCAGCGGGGGCACCACCAGGTACGGCGGTTCGCGGCGTCGTTCGCGAGCTCGGGCGCCATCTGCACGGTCGTGCCGCACCGCAGGCACGGGCGCCCGGCGCGGCCGACGACCCAGTGGCTCTCGCCGCGGCGGCTGCTGCCGGTGGTGACCTGGTAGGCACCGGGCGCGGTGACCGAGTGCCGCAGGGCGGTCGCGGCGCGCGCCACGAGGGCGGGCAGGTCGACCTCGCCCACCGGCGTCCACGGGCTGCGCCCGACGAGGAACGCGAGCTCGTTCACCCACAGGTTGCCGAGCCCGGCCAGGAGGGTCTGGTCGAGCAGTGCCGAGACGAGCGGGGTCGCGGGCCGGGTGAGCAGGCGCCGCACGGCCTCGTCGGGGTCCCAGTCCGCGCGCAGCGGGTCGGGACCGAGGTGGCCCACCACCGCGCGCTCGTCCGACGTCGCCACCAGGTCGAGGTCGTGCAGCTTCTGGCCCCAGGCCGTGGGTCCCTCGGTCGTCGCGAGCACCACCCGTACGTCGGGCTGCACCCGCCGCGGCAGCTGCTTGCCGGCGCCCGTCACGGTCCAGCTGCCGTCCATGCGCAGGTGGGAGTGCAGCGTCACGTCGCCGGAGAACCGGGTGAGCAGGCGCTTGCCGTGGGTGGCGTGCTCGAGCACCGTGCGCCCGGCCAGGTCCCGCGTGGCGAGCCGCGGCACGCGGAAGTCGCTGCGGGCCAGCGTGCGCCCCTGCAGCGACCGGTCGAGCCGGCGCGCGAGCAGGTGGACGCTGTCTCCCTCGGGCACGCCGTCGACGGTAGCCGCCCGTGACAGATGTCATCCCCGACCCGTGACGACCGCTGCGGACCGGTGACGGGGTGCACTGCCGCCGGGGCGCCAGCGGGCGGAGGGTGGAGCCATGACCACCACACCGACGCCCGCGACCACCCCCGGGGAGGCAGCCGTGCGCAGCACCCCGACGTCCGACGACCCGTCCGACAACGCCATCACGGTGCGGGGCCTCGTGCGCCGCTACGGCCGCGGCGCCGACGCCTTCGAGGCGGTCCGCGGTCTCGACCTCGACGTGCGCCGCGGCTCGGTGACGGCCCTGCTGGGCACGAACGGGGCCGGCAAGACCTCGACGCTCGAGGTCGTCGAGGGCCTGGCCCGCGCCACCGAGGGCGAGGTGCGGGTGCTCGGGCTCGACCCCGTCCGCGACCGCGCGGAGGTGCGCCGCCGTACCGGCGTGCTGCTGCAGAGCAGCGGCTTCTCCGGCGACCTCACCGTCGTCGAGACCGCGCGGATGTGGCACTCCACCCTCAGCGCGCCCCGCCCGGTCGACGAGGCCCTCGGGATGCTCGACCTCGCGGGCCGCGCCGACGTCAAGGTCCGCTCGCTGTCCGGCGGCGAGCGCCGCCGCCTCGACCTCGCCTGCACCCTCATGGGCCGCCCCGAGCTGGTGCTCCTCGACGAGCCGACCACCGGCCTCGACCCCGAGAGCCGCCGCGAGGTGTGGCGTCTGGTGCGCGGGCTGCGGGCCGCCGGGGCGACCGTCGTCATCACGACGCACTACCTCGACGAGGCGGAGGCGCTCGCCGACCGGCTCGAGATCATGCACGCCGGGCGGATCGTGCGCAGCGGCACCGCCGGCGAGATCGCCGCCGGCCACCCCTCCACGATCACCTTCGACCGCCTGGAGCGGGCGCTGCCGGACCTGCCCGGCGGCCAGGTGGACCCCTCGTCGTACGGCGAGCCCCGCACCGTGCTCCACACCGTCGACCTCCAGGTCACCCTCACGGCCCTGCTCGACTGGGCACGGGCCGAGGGCATCCGCCTCGACGCGCTCGACGCCCGCACCGCCAGCCTCGAGTCCGTCTTCCTCGCCATCGCGGACGGCGCCTCGACCACCGGCGCCCCCGCTGCGACCGACCTCCCGAAGGGAGCCTGACCATGTCCTCGACCACCCCGCTCGCGTCCCTCGACCTGACGCCGGCCCCGGCCGACGCCCCGCGGGTCGGCCCGCTGCGCCGACTGGTCGGCCTGGCCCGCGCCAACGCGCTGCTGCTGACGCGCAACCGGATGACGCTGTCCTACGCCCTGCTGCTGCCGCTGCTGCCCCTCACCTTCCTGCTGGCGGGCGACCGCGGCGACACCACCGCCGGCACCACCGCGATGAGCAGCGTGCTGATGCTCGGCGCGCTCTTCCCGGTCTTCTACAACCTGCTCTCCCTCGTGGTGACCCGCCGCGACGAGCTCGTGCTCAAGCGGCTGCGCACCGGCGAGGCCCGCGACGGCGAGATCCTGCTGTCGATGGCGCTGCCGGGGGTCGTCGCCTTCGTGCTCATCTCGGCCGTCGCCACGCTCGCCCTGGTGGCGCTCGGCCAGCCGGCACCGGCCAACCCCGTGGTCGCGATCGCCGCCGTCCTGCTGGGCGCCGCCGCCTTCGCCGGCCTCGCCTTCTGGACGGCCGCCTGGACCCGCAACGCCGAGGCCGCGCAGCTCACCTCGATGCCGGTCATCCTCATCGCCGTCGTCGGCAACCTCCGCGCCGTCTTCCCCGAGCGGCTGCAGCCGTTCGTCGACCTCACGCCCGGCGCCGCGCTCGACGCGCTCGCCCGCGCCGGCTGGTTCGGCCAGGACGTCGAGGGCGCGGAGCTGTCGTTCGCGGAGACCTTCACGACCGCCGCCGAGCCGCTGCTCGTGCTCGCCGCCTGGACCGCCCTGGCGCTCTGGCTCACCCTGCGCACGATGCGCTGGGAGCCGCGGGCCTGAGACCGGGCGGCGACCGCGCGGCGACCGCGGCGTCGCCGCCCCGCCGCGGTGCCGGGCCTCGTCGGGGGAGGGGCCCGGCACCGCGTGCGTCGTGACGGACAGGTCGGGGAGGATGGGCGCCATGGCGCGGTGGAACGGGTTCTGGACCCGGCGGACGGACGTCCAGCGGGTCGACCTCTACACCCGCTGGTCGTTCTACCTCATCGCCTGGTGGATGAACATCAGCCTCCTCGGCACCGCGCTCGCGGAGCTGGGCGGGGCGGCGGCGTCGGCGCTGCCGCTGCTGGTCGTCACCGTCGTGCTCACGGTCGCGGCGACGGCGGGCATCGGGCGCGTGCTCGACCTCCACCCCCGCGACCCCCTGGACGACCCGCGGGCCCGTCGCATCGTCGTCGGCGTGGTGGTGCTCGCCCTCGCCGTGCTCGTGTCCGCCGCCCTGCTCCCGCTCGAGGGCCGGGTGGCCGCGGTGGGGGTGGCGTTCTCGACGACCGCCTGGGTGCTCGGCGGGGTCCGCCACCGCGTCGTCGCCGCGGCCGCCCCGGCGGCGCTCCTCGTCGGCGCGCTGCTGCTCGTGCCCGACCGGCCCGGGTCGGCGGTCGCCTTCCTCCTCGTCCACGTCTTCTTCGTCTTCACGGTGCGGGCGTCGCTGTGGCTGCTCGGCGTCGTCCGGGAGCTCGACGTCGGCCGGGCCGCCCAGAGCGAGCTGGCCGTGGCCGAGGAGCGGCTGCGCTTCTCCCGCGACGTGCACGACGTCCTGGGGCGCCACCTGTCCACCATCGCGGTCCAGGCCGAGCTCGCGGCCACCCTGGCGCAACGCGGCGACGAGCGCGCGGCGGCGACGATGCTCGACGTACGCTCCGCGGCCCACGAGGCGCTGCGGGAGGCGCGGGCTCTCGCGCGCGGCTACCGCCCGACCGACCTCGCGGCCGAGCTGCGCGGCGCGCGGTCGCTCCTCACCTCGGCCGGGATCCGGTGCGAGGTCGGTGTCGACGAGGTGCCCGAGGAGTGGCACGAGGCGGCGGGGTGGGTGATCCGCGAGGCGGTGACGAACGTGCTGCGCCACTCGTCCGCCACCCGGGTGCTGGTGCGGTGGCAGGCGGGCGAGCTGCTGGTGGAGAACGACGGGGCCCGCGGCGAGCGCGGCACCGGGGTCGACACCGGGGTCGACACCGGCAGCGACACCGGCGGCGGGGCCGGCGCCGGGTCCGGCCTGATCGGTCTCGCGGAGCGCCTCGCGCCCCTGGGGGCGGAGCTCGACGCCCGCCGCGACGACGACTGCTTCCGGGTGCGGGTCCGTTTCCCGGTCCGAGCGACGGGCGCCCCTGCGCCGGAGGAGGTGGAGGCGTGACCATCCGCGTGCTGCTGGCCGACGACGAGAACCTCATCCGCGAGGCGCTCGCGCAGATGCTCGGGCTGGAGGACGACCTCGAGGTCGTCGCCCAGGCCGCGAGCGGCAGCGAGGCCCTGGCGGTCGCCCTCAAGGTGCGGCCGGACGTCGCGGTGCTCGACCTGCAGATGCCGGGCCGCGACGGCGCCGGGCTCGACGGCATCGAGGTGGCCGAGGAGCTGGGCTCCCGGCTCCCGGGCTGCGCCTGCGTCATCGTGACCAGCCACGGCAGGCCCGGGCACCTCAAGCGGGCGCTGGCCGCCGGCGTGCGCGGGTTCCTGCCCAAGACCAGCTCGGCCGCGACCCTGGCCGAGGTGGTGCGCACGGTGCACCGCGGCGGCCGCCACGTCGACCCCGAGCTGGCCGCCGAGGCCATCAGCGCCGGCGACAGCCCGCTCACCCCGCGCGAGTCCGACGTGCTGGAGCTCGCGGCCGACGGCGCGCCCGTGGAGGAGATCGCCCGGCGGGCGGCGCTGTCGCCCGGCACGGTGCGCAACTACCTCTCGAGCGCCGTCACCAAGCTGGGCGCGGCCAACCGCCACGACGCCTGCGCGACCGCGCGCCGCATGGGCTGGATCTGAGCCGACGCCCCACCGCCCGGCGCCCCGGGGCCGGGCCCCTCAGCCCCGCGGCACCAGCGCGATCCCGTTGGGTACGGCGCGCATCGCCCCGTCCGAGGGCCGGTTGGCCAGCCGCAGGCGACCGGCGACGTGGGCGAGCATCGTCGTCGACCCGCCGCCGTCGAGGTTGAGGGCGTCCTCCGCGCCGATGCGGGTCGCGATGGTGCCCATCTCGTAGTGGGTGGCGCCGCGGCTGCGGGTGGAGCGCCCGTCCACGACGACGAGGAACAGCCGGTTCGCGTGCCGGTCGTAGGCGATGCTCGTGCGGGGCGCGAGCGTGGTGTTCGACCGGTTGACCACGCGGCCGTCCTTCGCCAGCAGGCCGCTGCCGCCGACGGCGACCGCCGGGTCGCCCGCGACCGAGGCGCGCGGGGTGACCACCCGCCCGTACGGCATCGCGAGCAGCTGGCTGGCCGCGTCCCCCCGCGCGACGAGCACGTAGCCGTCGGCCGGCATGCTGCGCCGCTGTGTCGGCGCGTTGAGAACGACGCGGCCCCGGGAGACCACGGCGGTGCGCACGTCCCGGTCGCCGCCGGTGAGGGTCGCGGCGTCGACGGTCGCGCCCCAGCGGGTGTTGTAGACGCCGACGGAGTCGTCGGCCACGGTGGGGGAGTTGACCCCGGACACCCGCACGGTCGGGAACTCGGCGAGCCGCGCCTGCAGGTCGAGCGGGCCGAGGCCGACGCGGCCGGTGCGGGTCAGGAAGAACGCGTGGTTCCAGCCCGCCTCGGGGCCGTGCAGCACCCCGCGGGACCGCGAGATCCCGAACCCGCGGGGCGCGCCGGTGCCCGCCACGTCGAAGAAGTCGCCGTTGACGGCCGCCACGGCGCCCCCGGCGAGCCGGTCGAGGGTGGCGCGCTGGGCGACGCGGTTCGTCGACGTGTGCTCGACGCCGACGCTCGTCGCGGAGAGGTTCACCGTGAGGACCTGGCCGGTGAGCCGGCCGCGGTCGTCGGCGTAGGTGAGCGCGTGGAGCGACACGCCCCGGGTCAGCATCTGCCCGTTCACGAGCCGGAGCGGCTCGGCGGCAGCAGCGGAGGCGGCGGCCGCGGGACGGCGTACCTCGGGGGAGGGGGCGGCGGACACGGGAGGGGGCACGGCGCCGACGGCGAGCAGGAGGAGGCTCGCGCCGGCCACCGCGATGCGGTGGGAGGGCATCACCCCACCGTAGGGGCGGGGCCCCGTGGCGTGCGGAGCGGCGAGGTGAACGGTGCGTAAGATCGCCGCGATGCGCCCGACCCCGCCCCCCGCGACCGACCCCGCCGAGCTCGACGTCGACCCCGCCTGGGGCGTCCTCCCGCCCGTGTCGGTGGTGATGCCGGTGCTGGAGGAGGAGCCCTACCTCGCCGAGTCGGTGGCGCGGGTGCTGGCGCAGGAGTACGGCGGGGAGCTCGAGGTCGTGCTCGCCGTCGGGCCGTCGCAGGACCGCACCGAGGAGATCGCCGCGGAGCTCGCGGCCGCCGACCCGCGCGTGCACGTCGTGCCGAACCCGACGGGCCGCACCCCGCAGGCCCTCAACGCCGCGATCGCCGCGTCGCACCACCCCTACGTGGTGCGCGTCGACGCCCACGGCTTCCTGCCGCCCGACTACGTGCGCCGCGTCGTCGCGCTGCTGGAGTCGACCGGCGCCGCGAACGTGGGCGGGCGGATGCACGTCGAGGGCGAGGACGACTTCGGCCGCGCCGTCGCCGTCGCGATGAGCTCGCGGTTGGGCATCGGCGGCTCGCGCTTCCACGTGGGCGGGGAGCCGGGCCCCGCCGAGACCGTCTACCTGGGGGCCTTCCGCCGCGACGTGCTGGAGCGGCTCGGGGGGTACGACGAGCGCTACCGCCGCGCGCAGGACTGGGAGCTCAACCACCGCATCCGCGCCGCCGGCGAGACGGTGTGGTTCGACCCGTCGATCGCCGTCACCTACCGCCCGCGCCGCACGGTGCGGGCGCTGGCGAAGCAGTTCCACGGCTCGGGGCGCTGGCGCCGCCGCGTCGTGGGGCACTACCCGGAGACGGCGTCGGTGCGCTACCTCGCGCCGCCGGTGGTGACGGCCGCGGTGGTGGCCGGCGCGGTCGTCGGCGTGGTGGGGGAGGTGACCGGGTCGCGGCTGCTGCGGGCGGGCTGGCTCGCCCCGCTGGGGTACGCCGGCGCGGTCGCCGCCGCCTCGGTGCCGGAGGGCCGCGACCTGCCGCCGCGCGCCCGCGCCTGGCTGCCCGTCGTCATCGCCACCATGCACCTGTCCTGGGGCGCGGGGTTCCTGCGCGACGTCGAGCGCGAGCACCGGGCCTGAGGATTCCCCGCCCAGGTGGGGAGACCCCAGCCGCCTACTTCTTGGCGGCTTCGACCTTCTTGCGCTGGGTCTCCATGTAGGCCTCGATGACCTCGTCGGGGTCCCCGTCGGCGCGCAGGACGCCGGAGTCGAGCCACAGGACGCGGTCGCAGGTCTCCTTGATCGTGCCCATCGAGTGGCTGACGAGCAGCACGGTGCCGGCGCGCTCGCGGATCTCGTCGATGCGGCGCTGGGAACGGGCCTTGAACGAGGCGTCACCGGTGGCGAGCGCCTCGTCGATCATGAGGATGTCGGGCGAGGCGGCGGTCGAGATGGCGAACCGCAGCCGCGCCCCCATGCCCGAGGAGTAGGCCTCCATCGGCAGGCGCACGAACTCGCCGATGTCGGCGAACTCGACGACCTCGTCGTAGTGCTGCGCGACCTCGTCGGGCTTCAGGCCCAGCGCCAGGCAGCCGAGGATGATGTTGCGCTCGCCCGACAGGTTCTTGATGAGCGCGCCCGAGACGCCGAGGAGCGAGGCGACGCCGTCGGTGTAGATCGCGCCGCTGCTCACCGGCATCGCGCCGGCGACGGCGCGCAGCAGCGTCGACTTGCCCGAGCCGTTGTGGCCGATGAGCCCGATGGACTCGCCGTGGTGGGCGACGAACGAGACGCCCTTGACCGCGTGGACCATGTCGACCGCGCCGACGCCCTGGGTGAAGCCCTGGGCCCAGCCGGGCAGGCGGGAGCTGCGGGTGCGGCGCTTGCCGCCGTACGTCTTGTACTTCAGGTGCACGTCGTCGACGACGAGCACCGGCCGGCCCCGGTCGGGGGTGCCGGGGGTCGCGGGGGTGCCCGTCGCGTCGGGCGCGGGCGCGGGCACGGGGGTGGGGGTCGCGTCAGCCACGGCCGTACTTCGCCTCCGCCCGCCAGAAGAAGAGGAAGCCCACCAGCAGCGTGCCGAACGCCCAGGCCGCGGCGGCGATCCACAGCGCCGCCGAGGGCTCGGCCTCGACCATGAGGCAGGTGCGGGCGAGCTGCAGGTACACGGCGACCGGCTGGTACTCCAGCACCGTGCCGAGCAGCCCCGAGCCCGCGTAGGAGGTGATGGAGAAGAAGACGCCCGAGAAGTACATGAGCGCGCGCATCGCGAACGGGATGAGGTTGGCGACGTCGCGCACCTCCACGACGAGGCGCGCGAGCAGGAACGCCATGCCCGTGCCCCACAGGTGCATGAGGG
This sequence comes from Nocardioides sp. ChNu-99, assembly GCF_029493445.1. Lineage (NCBI taxonomy): Bacteria > Bacillati > Actinomycetota > Actinomycetes > Propionibacteriales > Nocardioidaceae > Nocardioides > Nocardioides sp. ChNu-99. The sequence goes on from NZ_JAHWBL010000058.1 coordinate 12,995, forward strand.
CCACGGCCCCCGGCAGCGCCAGCCACCACCAGCGGAACGGCTCGCCGGAGATCGGCATGAGCACGAGCAGCACGACGATGGCGGGCAGGAACGCGATCAGCTCGGTCAGCACCGTGGAGATGGGCAGCAGCGCCCGCGGGAACTGCAACGAGTTCACGAGACCGGTGTTGCCGACCACGGCCTTCGAGCCGAGCGTGATGGCGCGGGTGACGAACTGGAAGAAGAAGACGCCGACGAGCAGGTAGGCGATGTAGTTCTCGATGCCCCGGTCGGTCTTCAGCACGTAGCCGAAGATCGTCAGGTAGACCGCCGCGTTGATGAGCGGGTTGAGGATGTTCCACGCCTGGCCGAGGTAGCTGCCCTGGTTCTGGCTGTAGGCCTGCGACCGCGCCAGCACGAGGGCGAAGTGGCGCCGCTCGAGCAGGCCCTTGAGGTAGGCCCCCAGCCGGGGACGACCGCCCACCTGGCGCAGGCCGTGCCGCTCGGCGATCTCCTTCAGCGAGAGCCCGACCTCCTCGGGGAGGCGGCCCTGCTGGTCGGCGACCGGCTCGGCGCTCACGCGCGGACCTCACGGCGGCGGGTCATGCGGGGGCTCCTCGGGACGGTGCGGGGGACTGCACGGGGACGTCTGCTCGTGCTGCGAGCACCCCGCAGAGTAGCGCGTGGGACCCCCGCGTCCGAGTTGCGGCCCGCTCGCGCCGTCCCCCGCGCGCTCACCCGCAGGGGATGGAACCGAGGCGGGCCAGGCCCTCGAGGTCGCCCGGCCCGAACGCGGTCTGCCCCGTGTTCTCGGCGTGCATCAGCTCGGTGGGGTCGTCGACGTGGCCGAGCCCGACGAGGTGCGCGAACTCGTGGTCGACGATGGCTTGGCGCTGCTCCGTGCCGCCCGGCTCCCGCTCGATCGCCGCGAGGTCCTCCCGGTCGAGCACGACGATCCCGCTCGCGAGGTCGCCGACCTCGTCCTCGTCGGCCCACATCACCAGGGCCGGCTCGGGGTTGCCCGCCGGGTCCAGCCCCCGGTCGTCGATCTCGCGGTCGTCGGTCTCGCCGACCACCTCGAGGTCGAGGCCGGTGGCGCCCTCGATGGTGGCGACCGCCCGGTCCACGAGCTCGCGGTGGTCGTCGGGCGCGCCCTCGGGGTTGACCACGACGCGGATCGGGACGCACGGGTCGTAGCCGACCGGCTCCTCGCTGCCGTCCTGGGTGGCGGCGAACGCGTAGGTGCCCTGGCCGGGCTCGTAGTCGGCGCCCTCGCCGTACCGCTCGAGGCCCAGCGCGGCCCGCAGGGGCGCGGCGGCCGGGGCCACGGCGAGCGTGGCGACGACGAGCAGGGCGACGACGATGCCGGCCGGGACCGCGCCGCGCAGGGTCAGGCCACCCCCGCGCCCACGCCGGGGAGGCGGCGGGGAGTACGGCGACGCGCCGAGCCCGTAGTGCGCGTCGAGGCGGTCCAGCGCCTCGAGGCGGCGGAGCATCTCCTTCTCCCACCGCACCCGCTCGCGCCGCTCGCGGCGCCCCTCGCGTCCCGTCCCACCCACCGCGTCATCATCCCCGCTGGCCCGGTGGCGACGGGCGGGAACGGGCGGGAACGGCGTCAGAGCTCCCGGGTCAGGAAGACGCTGTGCGGGTCCGGCGCGTAGTCGGCGAACGGCGGGCACTCGACGAACCCGTGGCGGGCGTAGAGCGCCCGGGCCGGGGCGAAGAACGGCTCGGTGCCGGTCTCGAGGCTGACCCGCTCCAGACCGCGGGCGCGGGCGAGGTCGAGCACGTGCAGCAGCAGCGCCGTACCCGTGCCGGAGCGGACGCGGCCGGGGTCGGTCCGCATCGACTTCAGCTCGCCGTGCGCGGCGTCGAGGCGCTTGAGGGCCGCGACTCCGAGCAGGGCGCCGTCGGGGTCGCGGGCGGTGAGGAACGTGACGGCCGGCTCCCGCAGCGCCTCGAGGTCGAGGGCGTGCACCGACTCCGGCGGGGAGACGGCCCGCATCTCGGCGAGGTGGCCGCGCAGCAGGGCCACCACGTCGGCGGCCGCGACGTCGGGCTCGGGGGCGATGACGGGGGCGGGGGCGGGCACGGCGCGAGGGTACGACGCGGGTCACCCGGCGCGGGCAGCCCGGTCGGTGCGCGGGTCAGGCCAGGTCAGACCCCGGACAGGACCACCCGCACGGCGAGGTGGTCGCTGTCGGCGACGCGGCGGGTCGCGGCGGCCGTGACGCCGACGACCCCCGCCGGGTCGTCGAGGAGCACGTGGTCGAGCTGCACCCGCGGCCGCACCGCCGGGTGGGTCGGCTCCCGCAGCGCCGGCGTCATGCCCGCCGCGCGCACCGCGAGGCGCCCGGGCAGGTTGAGGTCGCCGAGCAGCACCAGCGGCCGGGGCAGGTCGCGGCACCAGCGCACCACCTCGCGCAGCTGGTCGCGGGCGCGCCACGGGCTGAAGGACAGGTGCGTCGTCACGACGGCCACCTCGCGCGCCGGCGTCGCGACGACCGCCGCCACCGCCACCCGCGGCTCGTCGGGCACCCAGAGCACCCGGCGGCCCGCCCCGGCCGGCAGCGGCACCGGCAGCCGCACGCGCGACGGCCCCAGGCGCAGCTCGCGCCACGCGACGACGGGGTGGCGCGAGAGCAGCGCGACGCCGTACGACGGCTCGTCGGGCCGGTCCTGCGCGTCGTCGCCGGCGGGCCGGAAGGTCGACGCGGAGCCCGGCGTCCCGTGCACCGCCGCCGCGAACCGGGCGTGCCACGGCGGCGCCCCGGCGCCCCCGCGCTCCCGTCCGCGCAGCGCCGCGGCGAGCACCGCCGTCTGGTCGACGCGGCCGCTCCGGGGCAGCAGGTGGTCGACCTCCTGCACGGCGAGCACGTCGACGTCGAGGGCGGCGGCCGCGGCGGCCCACCGGCCCCAGCTCGCCGCGCCGAGCGCACCGCGCCGGTCGCGCCCGCTCGCCGCGTTCGCGGTCGCGAGGGTGAGGACGGGCGGCACGGCGCCCACGGTACGACCGGCGGGGTACCGGCGGCCGTGGACGAGACGAGCGCACCGCCGCCCCTCCGCCTGCTCGTGGTGCCGGGTCTCGGCCTCGACGCGCGGTCGTGGGCCCCGGTGGAGGCGCGCCTGGGGTGGCCGGTGACGGTGCGCACGCTCCCGGGGTACGGGGAGCCGGTGCCGCGCGGCACCGACCTCGCGCCCGCCGTGCTGGCGCGCCGGGTGGCCGACGACCTGGCGGGGCTCGGCGCCGGCCCGCCCGTCGTGCTCGCCGCCCACTCGTCGGGCTGCCAGGTCGCGGCCCACGCCGCCCGCCTCGCGCCGGAGCGGGTGGCCGCGCTGGTGCTCGTGGGCCCCACGACCGACCCCCGGGCCGCCGGCTGGCCCGCCCTGGCGCGGCGGTGGCTGGCGACCGCCGCCCGGGAGGACCCGCGCCAGGTGCCGGCGCTGGCGCGGCAGTACCGCCGTACCGGTCTCGGGTCCATGACCCGCACGATGGACGCCGCGCGCCGCGACGACGTGCGCCGCGCGCTCGCGGGCCTCACGTGCCCGGTGCTGGTGGTGCGGGGACCGCACGACCGGATCTGCCCCGCCGACTGGGCGGCGAAGCTGGGCCGCCCCGTCACGCTGCCGCGCGGCGCGCACATGGTGGTGACGACCCACGGGGCCGACGTGGCCGCGGCCGTGACGGCGTTCCTCACCGGGGAGGGGCTCGCCTGACGCATGATGAGCGCCGTGGCCTCCGAGCGGTGCGACAACGTCTTCGTCGAGGGCGACAACCTCGCGGTGCTCGCCGGGCTGCCCGACGCCTCGTTCGACGTCGCCTACCTCGACCCGCCGTACAACCGGGCCACGACGCTCGCCTACCGCGACGACTTCCGCACCGGCGCCCGCGCCACCCGGCACGCGGCGTGGGCGACGATGATGCGGCCCCGGCTCGAGGAGGTACGCCGCGTGCTCGCCCCCGGCGGCGCGCTCTTCGTCAGCATCGACGACCGGGAGGCGGCGCGGCTGCGCCTCCTGCTCGACGACGTCTTCGGCGAGGAGTGCTTCCTGGCCCAGGTGGTGGTCAACCTCAACGCGAAGGGCCGCCAGCTCGGCGGCGGGTTCGCGACCAACCACGAGTACCTGCTCGTCGTCGCCCGCGACGCGGCGGCCTGCGTGCTCGACCCGACGAGCCCCGACGGCGTCGACCCGGCCGACTTCCCCCACACCAGCGACGACGGCCGGCGCTTCCGGCTGCTGCCGCTGCGCAACACGAACAAGAAGTTCCGCCCGTCCACCGCGCCGACGCTGCACTACGCGCTGCACGGGGACGCCGCGACGGGGCGCGTCGCCACCGAGCCGTTCGCGGGGTCCGCGCCCGTCGTACCGGTCTTCGGCGACGGCAGCCCCGCCGTCTGGCGCTGGTCGCGCCCGCTCGTCGACGAGCGCCCCGACGACCTCGTGTGCCGCCGGGTGCGCGGCCGGCTGGGGGAGCGGGTCGACGTGTTCCAGCGCGACTGGTGGGAGGAGGGGCGGCGCAAGAAGCTGACGACCATCTGGACCGCCGCGGAGGTCGGGTCGACCGACACCGCCGTGGCCGAGGTCGGGGCGCTCGTGGGCAAGGCCTTCGACTCGCCGAAGCCGACCGGCCTGCTGCGGCGGGTGCTCGCGACGTACCCCGCCGACGCGCGCGTGCTCGACCCCTTCGCGGGCAGCGGCACCACGGGCCACGCCACCGCGCTGCTCAACGCCGCCGACGGCGGCACCCGCACCTGCCTCAGCATCAACCACGGCGAGGCCGTGCGGCCCGGCTCGCCGGCGTGGGACGCGGGGTTCCGCTCGGTCGCCGACGTCACCCGCGCGCGCCTGCGGGCCGTCGCGGCGAGCGTCGGGGGCGGGTACGTCGAGCGGCCCGGCCCGCTGCCCGCGGCGCCGGCCGAGGCGCCGACCGAGGCGCCGGTCGAGGACGCCCCTCAGGCGACGCCGACGGCCGACTCGAGCGCCGCGACCTCCTCGTCGAGGTAGGTCAGCAGCCGCTGCAGCCGCGGGACGGTGCGCCGGCAGCCGGTCAGCCCGAAGCCGAGGCGCCCGTCGTAGGAGGTGCAGGTGATGTTGAGCGCGATGCCGTGCAGCGGGATCGACAGGGGGTACATCCCGACCATCGGCGCCCCGTCGAAGAAGCGGGTGCCCTCGGGGCCCGGCACGTTGCTGATGATGAGGTTGAAGGGCGGGCGGGTGACCCCCTGCAGGCGCAGGAGCGGCAGGGCGACGGCCGGGGCCAGCCCGAGCGCGGACATGGCGAGGGCCTGGGCGTTCGTCATCGAGTCCAGCGCCTCCTTGCCCTCGACCATCGAGGTGTGGACGGCGGCGAGCCGGTCGGCGGCGTCGGCCCGGTCGGTGCCGAGGCGCACCATCACGGCCCCCACCGCGTTGCCGCCGGCGGCCGACGCCGTGCTCGCCTCGCCGCGCTTGAAGGACACGGGGACCATGGCGGTCAGCGTCGCCTCGGGCAGCGCGTGCAGGTCGAGCAGGTAGGAGCGCAGGGCGCCGCTGCACATCGCGAGCACCACGTCGTTGAGCGTCGTGCCCGACGCCCGCCCGATCGCCCGCAGCCGGTCGAGCGGCCAGTCCTGCGCCGCGAACCGCCGCGCGCCCGTGATGGGCCGGTTGAGCAGGGTGCGGGGGGAGTAGAAGCTGACGGCCGACGTCTGGTTGCGCAGGCCCCGGTTGAGCGTGCGCACGAGCGAGCCCGGCAGCCCTGCCGCCTCCCCGGCGATCCCGAGGGCCGAGCGCAGGGCGTGGCCCGCCTCGGCGAGCCCGTGCCCGTGGTGCCCGTGCTGGCCGTTGTGCCCGCCGTGGCCCGGGCGCCCGCCGCGGCCGGCGTCGGTGCGCAGCGCCCAGGGCGCGGGCATGTCGCGCTCGTCGGGGTCCTCGCTCAGCACGGCCTGCAGCAGCCGCATGGCCGCGACACCGTCGAGCAGGGCGTGGTGCATCTTGGAGTACATCGCGAACCGGCCGTCGGCCAGGCCCTCGATGAGGTGCCACTCCCACAGCGGCCGCTCGTAGGCCAGCCGCGTGCCGTGCAGCCGCCCGCACAGCTCGAGCAGCTCGCGGATGCGGCCCGGCTGCGGCAGCGCGCTGTGGCGCACGTGGTGCTCGACGTCGAACTGGGAGTCCGTCGCCCACGTCCACTGCCCCGCGGTCGCCAGCGAGCGGCGCGGGTGCTTGAGGAAGAGCGGCGCCACCTGCTCGGTCGCCCGGAGCCGCTCGACGAGGTCGGCCGCCCACGACGGGCCGGCGTCGGCGGGCGGCTCGAAGAGCTGGAGGGCCCCCACGTGCATCGGCATGCTGCGGTTCTCCGCGAGCAGGAAGGCGGTCGCGGTGGGGTCGAGCGGTGCTCCCACGGGGTCTCCGTCCGGGTACGTCGGGGGGTGCGGCACGCCGTACGTGGCCTGGGTCACACCGACGCGTCCCCGAAGTGTTGCAGAGCGTTGACCGCGCGGACGTGTCGGTCACCGGCGTGGACGGTGCAGGGTGGCTGCGCCGCGTTCCACCACCTCTCGGGAGCACCTGTGTCCAGCCTGCGCACCTCACCCACCTCGTCCCTCTCGTCCCCCTCGCACCTCTCCGCGCCGCTCGCCCTGCTGGCGGCGGTCCTGCTCGCCCTCGCCGGCCTCGTCGCCGTGCCGGGCCCGGCGCACGCCGCGACCTACACCGCGTCGGTGACCCGCGCCGTGGCCGACCTGCCCGGGGCCACGGAACGGCGCACCGGCTACGACCGCTCCCTGTTCGTGCACTGGGTCGACGCGGACGGCGACGGCTGCGACACCCGCGAGGAGGTGCTCCTCGCCGAGGCCGACGCGGCGCCGAGCACGGGGGCGGGCTGCGCCATCTCGGGCGGGCGGTGGTTCTCCTACTACGACGCGACGAGCTACACCGCCGCGTCCAGCCTCGACATCGACCACATGGTGCCGCTGGCGGAGGCCTGGGACTCCGGGGCGTCGGGCTGGACGTCGACCCGCCGGCGGGCGTTCGCGAACGACCTCGGGTACGCCGGGTCGCTCGTCGCCGTCAGCGCCGCCACGAACCGCGCGAAGGGCGACCAGGACCCGGCGGAGTGGATGCCGCCGGCCGGCTACCGCTGCCGCTACGTCACCGAGTGGGTGTCGGTGAAGCACCGGTGGGGCCTGAGCGTCGACAGCGCCGAGCGCTCCGCGCTGACCTCCCTGGCCTCGGGGTGCAGCCAGACCGTGTCGGTGACCGTCTACTGAGCGGCCGAAAGCGTCCCCAGTCGCGGGGGGGGGGGG